>NZ_JBDPLY010000030.1:0-118501 GCF_039871695.1 Actinomadura sp. B10D3 | reverse complement strand
TCGATCTTGACGTACAGTGCGATCACGAGGGTGTCCAGGTCGGTTTTCACACATTGATCTTGGACACCCTCTTCGCATGCCGGGGCCGCTTCAGCACATCGCGATCATTAGGAATCACTCGTCTAGGAGGTGCGCGATGCTCGTCGCTTTCTCGGTGACCCCGCTCGGCGTGGGCGAGGAGGTCGGCGAACTCGTCGCCGAGGCCGTCCGGGTGGTGCGGGCGAGCGGCCTGCCCAACCGGACCGACGCCATGTTCACCACCATCGAGGGTGAGTGGGACGAGGTCATGGCCGTGGTGAAGGCCGCCACCGACGCGGTGGCCGCGCGGGCCCCGCGGGTGAGCCTCGTCGTGAAGGCCGACCTCCGGCCCGGCGTGACCGGCGCGCTGGACGCCAAGGTCGAGTCGGTGGAGCGCCACCTCCGGTAACCCGCGCCCGCGGGGCGCCGCTGTGCTCCTCGCACAACGCCGGCGAGCTTCGATTGGACCCTCGCCCCGTCTTGCCTCCGGGCCGTGGACGTGGGCCGGCGCCCCGTGCTGGGGTGCCGGTCACACGACCTTCTGGAGGGGGCGCATGGCGAACGGGACCCTCGCGGTCCGCGGGCTGTCGGTGAGCTACGGGCGGGCGGTGCGGGCGCTGCGCGAGGTCTCGCTGGACGTCCCGGCGGGATCGGTCACCGCGGTGCTCGGCGCGAACGGGGCGGGCAAGTCGACCCTGCTCCGCGCGATCTCGGGCACGCTGCCGTTCCATCGCGGGGCGATCGACGCGGGCACGGTGCGCTACGGCGGCAGGTCCCTCATCGGCCTGCACCCGTCCACCGTGGTGGCGGCCGGGGTGGTGCAGGTGCCGGAGGGCCGGCGGGTGTTCGGCCGGCTCAGCGTCGAGGAGAACCTGCGGGCGGGCGCGCTCGGCGCGCCGAGCCGGGCGGAGGCCGCGAAGGCCCGCGCCCGGGTGCTGCGGCTGTTCCCGCTGCTGGCCGAGCGGGCCCGGCAGCGGGCCGGGCTGCTGTCCGGCGGCGAGCAGCAGATGCTCGCGATCGGGCGGGCGCTGATGGCGTGCCCGTCCGTCCTGCTGCTGGACGAGCCGACGCTCGGCCTCGCGCCGGTGATGGCCGCGCGGATCGCCGAGACGGTGCGGGAGATCAACCTGCAGGGCACGGCGATCCTGCTGATCGAGCAGAACGCGGCCCTGGCGCTGGAGCTGTCGTCGTCCGCGCACGTGCTGGAGGTCGGCGCGGTGACGCTGCACGGGCCGTCGGCGGAGCTGGCGGCCAGCGACGAGGTCAGGCGCCGCTATCTCGGCGAGGCCGAGGGCCCGGACGGCGGGAGCGGGCCCTCGCTCGGGCGGTGGGCCGGATGAGCGACCTGGTAGTCAGCGGGCTCACGGTGCGGTTCGCCGGGCTCACCGCCCTGGACGGGGTCGGCTTCACCGTCGCGGACGGCAGCGTGCACGCGGTGATCGGGCCGAACGGGGCGGGCAAGTCGACGTGCTTCAACGTGCTGTCCGGGGTCTACCGGGCGACGGAGGGCAGCGTCCGGTTCGGCGGGACGGAGCTGACCTCCCTGCCGCCGCACCGCATCGCCGGCCTCGGCATCGCCCGGACGTTCCAGAACATCGCGCTGCCAGGGCGACTGTCCGTCGAGGACAACCTGATGCTCGGGCGGCACCGCCTCACCCGGGCCGGGTTCGTGGGTGCGGGCCTGCGGACGCCCCGGGCGCGCCGGGAGGACGCCCGGCACCGGGCGCGGGTCCGCGAGATCGCCCGGTTCGTCGGCGTGGACGCGCACCTCGGCGCGCCCGCCGCCGCGCTGCCCTACGGCGTGCGCAAGCGCGTCGAGCTGGCCCGCGCCCTCGCGATGGAGCCCCGGCTGCTCCTGCTGGACGAGCCGGTCGCCGGGATGAACGGCGCGGAGCGGCGGCGGATGGCCGCGGTCATCCGCCGCGCCCGCGCGGACCTCGGCGTCACGGTCCTGCTGGTCGAGCACGACATGGGGATGGTCATGCGGCTGGCCGACGAGGTCACCGTCCTGGACTTCGGCAGGCGCATCGCGGGCGGCGAACCGGCCGCGGTGCGGCGCGACCCGGCGGTGGTCCGCGCCTATCTCGGCGGCGTGCACGCGCCGTCCGGTCCGGAGGGGAATCCGTGAGCACGTTCATCGAGCTGGTGGTCAACGGGGTGTCGGCGGGGTCGGTGTACGCGCTGATCGCGCTCGGCTTCGTGATCATCTTCAAGGCCACCGAGGTGGTCAACTTCGCGCACGCGTCGCTGCTGCTGGCGGGCGGCTACGTGACCGCCGTCCTGCACGACGAGATCGGCTTCTGGCCTGCGCTCGGCGCGGGCGTCGCCGCCGCGGCCGCCGCCGGTGCGCTGGTGGAGCTGCTGGTGCTCAGGCGCGCCCGGGTGGAGGACCGCGCGGTGCTGGCGATCGTCACGATCGGCGTCGACATCGTGCTGACCACCGCGCTGACGCGGGAGATCGGCACGCAAGTCCTCTCCCTCGGCGACCCCTGGCAGGACCGCGTCGTGGACGTCGCGGGCGTCGGCATCGCCCAGACGCGCATCGCCGCGCTCGTGGCGGCGACCGTGCTGATCTCGGCGTTCCTGGCGGCGTTCCGGTTCACGTCCTGGGGCGTGGCGATGCGGGCCGCGGCCGAGGACGGCGAGACCGCCGCGCTGATGGGCGTCCGGCTGTCGCGCGTGTCGCTCGCCGCGTGGGCGATCGCGGGCGGGCTCGCCGCGGTCGCGGCGCTGTTCCTGACCGTGTTCCCGACGCCGGGCCTGGACCGCGGCACGTCGTTCGCGGCGATGAAGGCGTTCCCGGCCGCGATCCTCGGCGGGCTCGACTCCACGACGGGCGCGCTCGCCGGCGGCCTCATCGTCGGGCTCACCGAGTCGCTGGTCACCGGCTACCAGGGCGACCTCGCCTTCCTCGGCCGCGGCATCGGCGACGTGGCGCCCTTCCTGGTGATGCTCGCCGTGCTGCTCGTCCGTCCGGCGGGGCTGTTCGGGACGAGGGAGCTGTCCCGTGTCTAGACCCTCCCCGAAGGCCGTCGCGGCCCTCGCGGCGACGGCCGTCCTGCTCGCGCTGCCGTTCTACCTGGACGAGTTCTGGCTGCAGACCGGCCTGTTCGCGATGTCGGCCGCGATCGGCGCGATCGGCCTGAACCTGCTGACCGGCGCGACCGGGCAGCTGTCCATGGGGCACGCGTTCTTCCTGGCCGTCGGCGCCTACGGGTACGTGTACCTGGCGTCCGGTCCGGAGCCGCGGCTCGCGGGCCTCGGGCTGCCGACGCCGCTGGCCTTCGCCGGCGCCGTCGTCCTCGCGGGCGTCGCCGGCGGCCTGTTCAGCCCCATCGCCGCGCGGTTGCGCGGCACCTACCTCGGCATCGCGTCCCTCGCGCTGATCTTCATCGGGCAGCACGTGCTGTTCAACGCCGAGCGCGTCACCGGCGGGTTCAACGGGCGGGACGTCCCGCCGCTGGAGCTGGCCGGGTTCCGGTTCGACGACACCCCCGAGCTGGTGGTGTTCGACGTCCCGCTGGGCGCGCTGGAGCGGCTCTGGTTCCTCGCCGTCCTGCTGCTGGTCCCGGCGGCGTGGATCGCGCGCGGCATCCTGCGCGGACGGCCGGGACGGGCGATGAACACCATCCGCGACCGCGAGGTGGCGGCGGCCGTGATGGGCGTCCCCGTGGCGCGCTACCGGGCCGGGGTGTTCGTGCTGTCGTCGATGTACGCGGGAGCGGCCGGGGCGCTGCTCGCGCTGTCGTTCCGGCGGACCGTCCCGGACTACTTCGGCATGTTCCTGTCCCTGGACTACCTCGCCATGATCGTCATCGGCGGGCTCGGCACCGCCGCCGGGGCCGTCGCGGGCGCGGTGTTCGTGTCCGTCCTGCCCCAGCTCCTCACCCGCTTCGGCGACGACCTTCCGCTCGTCGCCGCGCCGGGCTCCGGCGGCGTCTCCCCCGCCGAGGCGGCCCGGATCCTGTACGGCGCCGCCGTCGTCGCCGTCGTCCTGTTCCTGCCCGGCGGCCTGACCGGGGCCTGGACGCGGCTGCGCGCCACCTCGTCCCGGCGCCGGGCCGCCCGTCCCCTCACCCGACTCGAAAAAGAGGAGCAACCGGTATGAAACGCCCCCGTATGAAGGGCACGGCACGGCTCGCGGCGGCCGCCGCGCTGGCGTTGGCCCTCCCGCTGAGCATGGCGTCCGGATGCAGCGGCAAGGCATCGGGCGGATCCGGCGGCACCGGCGCGGACGGCGTGAAGACCGGTCCCGGAGTCACCGCCGACACGATCCGCGTCGGCATCCAGACCGACCTGACCGGCGTCTACGCGCCGCTCGGCAAGAGCCTCACCCAGGCCCAGCAGATGTACGTCGAGCAGCTGAACGCGCAGGGCGGCGTCTGCGGGCGCAAGATCGAGCTGGTCGTGCGCGACCACGGGTACGACGTGCAGAAGGCCGTCGCCGCCTACAGCGAGATGCGGTCGAGCGTCGTCGGCATCGTTCAGTTCGTCGGCTCACCGATGGTGACGGCGCTCGGCAGGCGCATCACGTCCGACACGATGTTCGTCATCCCGAACGCGTGGGCGACGACGCTGCTCGGGAACAAGTACATCCAGGTCACCGGCACCACCTACGACATCGACATGATCAACGCGCTCGACTTCCTCACCGAGGAGAAGGGGGTCGGGAAGGGCGACAAGATCGGGCACGTCTACTTCGAGGGCGACTACGGGGAGAGCGCGCTCGCCGGGGCGAAGTACGCGGCCGGCGAGCTCGGCCTGACGCTCGTCGAGCAGAAGATCAAGGCGACCGACAACGACATGACCTCGCAGGTCGCCGCGCTGAAGAACGCGGGCGTGGCGGCGATCCTGATGAGCGCCGGGCCCCGGCAGTCGGCGTCGCTGGCGGGCGTCGCCCGCGCCAAGGGGATCACGGTGCCGATCGTGGCGAGCAACTCCGGGTTCTCCCCGCAGCTGCTCCAGACGCCGGCCGCGCCCGCGCTGCTCAAGGACTTCTACCTCGCCAGCGCCGGCGCGCCGATCTCCTCCGGCCTCGCGCCGATCAAGAAGCTGGCGGACGACTACGGCCGCACGTACCCGGGGCAGCCGCGCGACAACGCCGTCGTCAACGGCTACACCAACGCCGTGATCTTCACCGACGCGCTCAAGAAGGCGTGCGCCGCCAAGGACCTCACCCGCGAGGGCCTGATCGCCGCGCACCGGGCCACCACCGCGCACGACGGCGGCTACGGGACGCCGATGGACTTCTCGAAGGTGGACGAGCCCGGCACCCGCAAGACCTACATCCTGCGGACGGACGCCAAGGCGCTCGGCGGGCTCGTCGTCGAGCGGGACGCCGAGGAGTCCGAGGCCGCCGAGACCTACCGCGTCCCCGCGGGCGCCTAGCCTTCCGCCGACGTTCGCGGCTCCGCCGGCGCCTCCGGCTCGGCGACGAGCCGGGCGGCGACGCGGTCGAGGACGGCCAGGTCGCCCGGCGGCAGGTCGTAGAGCTCCGGCGGCGGGGTGTCGAGGATCCGCTCGGCCTCCGCCGCCGCGGCGCGCCCGGCCTCCGTCACCGTCACGATCTTGGACCGGCGGTCGGCGGGGTGCGGGGTCCGCTCGACCAGGCCGCGGCCGACCAGGTCGTCCACCACGAGCGTGGCGTACGGGCGGTCGGTCACCAGCGCCTCGGCGAGGTCGCGCAGGGTCAGCGGGGTCGTCGCGGCGGCGATGCGGCGCAGCGCCTTGACCCGGAAGAAGCTCATGCCGAGCGCCTCGGAGACCTCGCGGCGCCGGTCGGCCCGCTCGTGCAGCAGGACGCGCAGGTTGTGCCACGCCCGCGCCGCGGTCGCGGCGTGCCGGGCGGCCGTGTCGGGCTCGGTCATCGGGCGGTCGCTCCCGTCGCGTGGCTCGGGTCCGGCGCGTCCCCGGACCCGAGCAGGGCGGACGTGCGCGCGGCGCTGCGGGCGGCCCGCCGGCCGGTGGTCAGCGTGCCGAGCACGAGAACGGTGGCGGCGCACCCGGCGAGGATCCAGTATGCCGGGCGGGCGGCCGACACGAAGACCGACGCGGCGTAGGAGCCGGACGTCCCGGCCGCGAGCACCGCGCCGATCACCGCGACGCCGAGCGCCTGCCCGACCTGCCGGCCGGTGGAGGTGACGGCGGCGGCCACGCCCGCCTGCGAGCGCGGCATCCCGGCGACGGCGGTGTTGGTGACCGGCGAGTTCACCATGCCGAACCCGACGCCGAACAGCACGTAGGCGGCGAACAGCGTGCGGTCGCCGGTCTCGGCGTCGAACGCGGCGAACAGCAGCGCACTGGCGAGCATCGTCGCGCCGGCGATCTGGAACGGGAGCCGCGGGCCCCTGCTGCCGACGAGCCGCCCGGACAGCGGGGCCGTCGCCGCGGTCATCGCCGCCATCGGCAGCAGGTAGAGCCCGGCCTCCAGCGCCGACATCCCGCGCACGTTCTGCAGGTACAGCGTGTTGATGAAGAGGAAGTCGCCGAGCGCCGCGAGCCCGCTGAGGCCGATGACGGTCGCGCCGGAGAACGGGACGCTGCGGAAGAAGCGCAGGTCGATCAGCGGCTCGGGAGTGCGCCGGGCATGCCGGACGAACCTCGCGAGCGCCGCCACGGCCAGCAGCGCGGCGCCGAAGACGGCCGGGTCGCCCGGCCCGCGGCCGGGCGCCTCGATGATCGCGAACGTCAGCGTCCCGAGCATGACGATCATGAGGACCTGGCCGAGCGGGTCGAGGCGGCGCGGCCGGGCGGCCCGCGACTCGGGGACGAAGCAGGCGGTCAGCACGAGCGCGGCCAGCCCGATCGGCACGTTCAGCCAGAAGATCGAGCGCCAGCCGACCGAGTCGACGAGCAGCCCGCCGACGAGCGGCCCGAGCGCCATGCTGAGGCCGACGACCCCGCTCCACACGCCGATGGCGCGGGCCCGCTCGCGCGGCTCGGTGAACACGTTCGTGATGATCGACATCGCGACCGGGTTGAGCATCGACCCGCCGACCGCCTGCACCACGCGGGCGCCGACGAGCCAGCCGAGGGACGGCGCGAGGCTGCACATCACCGACCCGGTGACGAACAGCGCGAGCCCGGTCTGGAACACCCGGCGGCGCCCGATCCGGTCGGCGGTCGAGCCGGACAGGATCAGCAGCGACGCCAGGACGATGAGGTAGGCGTCGATCGTCCACTGGAGGCCGGACAGCGAGCTGCGGAAGTCGTCCTGCATCGACGGGAGCGCGACGTTGAGGATCGTGTTGTCGAGGCTGACGACCAGCAGGCTCATCGAGCAGATGGCGAGGACCAGAAGCCGGCGCCCGGGGACTGAGTTCGGGCACGCGCCCTCCCACCGTTGTAGCCGTATAACCATTATGAGACTACAACCGTTGTGCGGCTACAACGATTACGGGGCGCCTAGTGCGCGGCGGGCGTGCGGGCGCGGGCGGCCGGGACGACCAGCGGGTTGCCGGTCTCCGGGCAGTCGATCACCTGGCACGGGAGCCGGAAGACCCGCTCGACCAGCTCGGAGGTGACCACCGCGGCGGGCTCGCCCTCGGCGACGATCCGGCCGTCCCGCATCGCGATCATGTGCGTGGCGTACCGGGCGGCGTGGTTGAGGTCGTGCAGGACGGCGACGACGGTGCGGCCCTCCTCGTGCAGCCGCGCGCACAGGTCGAGCACCTCGATCTGGTGGGCGATGTCGAGGTAGGTCGTCGGCTCGTCCAGGAGCAGCAGCGGCGTCTGCTGGGCGAGCGCCATCGCGATCCAGACGCGCTGGCGCTGCCCGCCCGACAGCTCGTCCACGGGCCGGTCGGCGAGGTCCCCGACGCCGGTCGCGTCCATCGACTCGGCGACGACCCGCTCGTCCTCCCTCGACCACTGCCGCAGCAGGCTCTGGTGCGGGTACCGGCCGCGCGCGACCAGGTCGGCGACCGTGATGCCCTCCGGCGCGATCGACGACTGCGGGAGCAGGCCGAGCGTCCGCGCCAGCTTCTTGGCCGGCCAGTCGGCGATGGGCCGGCCGTCCAGCACGACCGTCCCCGCGGACGGCCGCAGGATCCGCGCCAGCGCCCGCAGCAGCGTCGACTTGCCGCACGCGTTCGGGCCCACGATCACCGTGAACGAGCCCTCCGGGACGGCCACGTCGAGGTCCTCGGTGATGATGCGCTTGTCGTAGGCGAGCGTCAGCCCGGTACCGGCGAGGCGCGCGTTCCCGTCCTTCATCAGATCCGTCCCGTCTTGCGTTCGGTCACGAGGAGCCAGACCAGGTATCCGCCGCCGAGCAGGCCGGTCACCACGCCGACCGGGAGCTGGTGCCCGGGGAAGGCGCGCTGCGCGGTCCAGTCGGCGGCCACCAGCAGCGCCGCGCCCATGCACGCCGCGGGCAGCAGGTTGGGGCCGGCCGTGCGGGTGAGCCGGCGGGCGAGCTGCGGCGCGGTCAGCGCGACGAACGCGACCGGGCCGGCCGCCGCCGCGGCGAACGAGGTGAGCAGGACGGCCGCGGCCAGCATGACCAGCCGGACCCGCTCGATCGGCACGCCGAGGCCGTGCGCCGCGTCGTCGCCCATCTCCAGCATCCGCAGCGCCCGGCCGCAGCCGACCAGGACCAGCGGGCCGAGGACGGCGAGCGCGGCGATCACCGGCGCGGAGTCCGCCCAGTCGCGGCCGTCCAGGCTGCCGGTCAGCCACAGGACGGCGCGGGCCGCGTCGACGATCTGCGCCTGGGTGAGCAGGTAGCCGTTCACGCCGGTGAGGATCGCGGCGACGCCGATGCCGACGAGGATGAGCCGTTGCCCGTGCGCGCCGCGCCGGCCGGCGGCCGCGTAGACGAGCAGGCCGGTGAGCAGCCCGCCGCCCGCGGCCCCGGCGGCGACCGCGGCGCTGCCCCCGCCGGTCAGCACGATCACGGCGAGCACGCCGGTCGCGGAGCCCTGGGTGAACCCGAGGATGTCCGGGCTGCCGAGCGGGTTGCGGACGAGCGACTGGAAGATCGCCCCGGCCAGCCCGAGCGCGGCGCCCACCGCGAGCGCGCCGGCCACCCGCGGCAGCCGGATCTGGTTGACGATCAGGGAGTCGGCGGGCGAGCCCTGCCCGAGCAGGGTGAGGACGACCTGCGCGGGGCTCATCGGGAAGTCGCCGCTGCCGATGAGCAGGATCCCCGTCCCGAGCGCGACGGCGAGGCAGACCGCCGCGACGACGAGAGCGCGCGGCCGGAACCGGAACGACGCCCCGGCGGGCCACCGGACGACGGCGAAGTGCGGGGCCCTGCTCATGAGGCGGCCGTCCTCCGGCGCCGGACGAAGTAGAGGAACACCGGGCCTCCCGCGACGACCATCACGATGCCGACCTGGAGTTCCGACGGGCGCACGACCACCCGCCCGAGGACGTCCGCGGCGAGCATCAGGGCCGGCGAGAGGACCGCGCAGTACGGGATCAGCCGGCGCAGGTCGGGACCGGTCAGCGCGCGGACGAAGTGCGGGATCATCAGCCCGACGAAGATGATCGGCCCGCAGGCGGCCGTCGCCGCCCCGCACAGCAGGGTGACCGCGGCGATCGCGCCGACCCGGACCCGGCGCGGGTGGGCGCCGAGCGCGCGGGCGGCGTCCTCGCCCATCGCCATCGCGTTCAGCGGGCGGGCCAGCAGCAGCGCGAGGACGAGCCCCGCGAGGACGAACGGCGCGACGCGGACGACGGTGTACCCCTGCGCGGCGCCGAGGGAGCCGACCGTCCAGAAGCGCATCCGGTCGAGCGACGCGGTGTCGAGGAGCTGGACCGCGTTGACGTAGGAGAACAGCGCCGCGTTCAGCGCCGACCCGGCGAGCGCGAGCCGCGCCGGGGTGGCACCGCGCCCGCCGCCGACCGCGTAGAGCAGCACCGCGACGGCGCCGGCGCCGGCGAACGCGAACCACACGAAGCCGGTGAACGAGGCGATGCCGAGGAAGGAGATCGCCGAGACGACCGCCGCGGAGGCGCCCGCGTTGATGCCGAGGATCCCGGGGTCGGCGAGCGGGTTGCGGGTCAGCGCCTGCATCACGGCGCCGGCGAGCCCGAGCGCCGTCCCGGCGAGCAGGCCGAGCAGCGTGCGCGGGACCCGCATGTCGTGGACGACGGTGTAGGCGGGCGAGCCGGCGTGGAACAACCCGTCCCACGCCTGCGCGGGCGACAGCGGCTTCGCGCCGACGGCGAGGCTCAGCACGACGGCGGCGAGCAGGAGCAGGACGGCGGCGAGGAGCCCGGCCGCCCACGGCGCGCGCCCGGGGGCCGGGCGTTCGACGGGGACGGCGAGCGGCGGCGACTTCGTCAGCAACACCTGGTGGGCTCCGGGGGACGTGCCTGGGGCCGCGGTGGCGGGCCCCGCTCTGGACAAGATCTTAGGTTAGGTTAACCTAAGCCCGCAGTGGTCACCATCCACCACAGTAGTTGATTTGGGAGAACGTCCGTCATGTCACACATCGGTGCTGGTCATCTCACCCGCCGCGGCTTCCTGGGCGCGACCGGCGCCGCCGCCTTTGGAGCGTTCCTCAGCGCGTGCGGCGACGGGGGCGGCTCGGTCTCGTCCGGCGGCGGTGCGTGGACGTTCACCGACGACCGCGGCATGAAGGCCCAGCTCAAGGCACGCCCGCAGCGCGTCGTCGCCTATGTCGGTGCCGCCGCGGCCCTGTACGACTTCGGCGTGGACAAGCAGCTCGTCGGCGTGTACGGCCCGACGAAGCTCAAGGACGGCAAGCCGGACCCGCAGGCCGGGAACCTGCCCGTCGACCGGCTGGAGATCATCGGCAACGCGTACGGCGAGTTCAACATCGAGAAGTACGCCGCGCTGCGCCCCGAGCTGCTCGTCGACAACATGTTCGTGCCGCCGAACCTCTTCTACGTCCCCGAAGAGAGCAAGGACAAGATCTTCGCGCTGGCCCCCAGCGTCGCCATCTCCACCGGGGCCGTTCCGCTGCCGAAGCCGATCGAGCGGACCGGCGCCCTGGCCGCCGCCCTCGGCGCCGACCTGACGTCGGAGAAGGTCACCGCCGCCAAGACCCGGTTCGACAAGGCGTCCGAGACGCTGCGCGCCGCCGCCAAGGCCCGGCCGGGCCTGAAGGTGCTGGCCGCGTCCGCGAGCCCCGACCTGTTCTACGCCTCCAGCCCGAACAAGAACACCGACCTCATCTACTTCAAGGAGCTCGGCGTCGACCTGATCGTGCCGGAGAAGCCGGGCCGGGACGGCTACTTCGAGGAGCTGAGCTGGGAGAACGCCGGCAAGTACAAGGCCGACGTCATCATGCTCGACGCCCGGACACAGGCGCTCCAGCCGAAGGACCTCGGCTCCAAGCCGTCCTGGAAGGACTTGCCCGCGGTGAAGGCCGGCCAGGTCATCGCCTGGCAGCCCGAGCCGCGCTTCTCCTACGAGGGCTGCGCACCGATCATCGAGTCCCTCGCCCAGACCATCCAGTCCGCGAAGAAGACCGGCTGAAAGGCGGCGCGATGACGACCCCTGCCCACCCGTTCGCGTTCTTCGACCTGCACGTCCTGCGGTCCGAGCGGCTCGGCCCGTCCATGGTCCGGGTCACCTTCGGCGGCGCGGACGGCTTCGCCACCGCCGGGCGCGACCAGCGCTTCAAGCTGTTCCTCCCGCACCCGCACCAGGACGCGCCGGTGATGCCGCGCGGCAGCGGCGGCGACACGTGGTTCGCCGACTGGCGGGCGCTCGACCCGGCCGAGCGCGGCATCATGCGGTCCTACACCGTGCGCGACACGCGTCCGGGCGAGCTCGACGTCGACTTCGCGCTGCACGCCGGCACATGCGGCCCGGCCGCCCGCTGGGCCGGGTCGGCGGGCGCGGGCGACCGCGTCACCGTCCTCGGCCCGACCGGCCCCGACAACGGCGGCTACGACTTCCGGCCGCCGCCCGGCGCCCCGGTGGTGATCGCCGGCGACCTGACCGCGCTGCCCGCGATCGCCGGGAACCTCGCCTGGCTGCCCGCCGGGACACCCGCGCAGGTGTGGATCGACGTCTCGTGCCCCGAAGACCGGCAGGACCTGCCGACCGCCGCCGACGCGCACATCGACTGGGTCTCCCCCGGCGGCCTGGTGGACGCGGTCCGCGCCGCCGCGATCCCGGAGGGCGCCTACGCGTGGATCGCCGGCGAGTCGGCCGTCGTCAAGGCGCTGCGCCGGCATCTGGTCAAGGAGCGCGGCCTGGACCGCCGCGCCGTCACCTTCACCGGCTACTGGCGCCGCGGCGCCACGGAGGAGGACCTGCTCGCCGAGGTCGTCGCCGGCGGCAGCCCCGCCACCGAGGAGTGAGTCAGGGGGGCGGGAGGATGCGGCGTTCCAGCGCGGTCATGACCGCGGCGGTGCGGTCGGAGACGCCGAGCTTGCCGAAGATCCGCAGCAGGTGCGTCTTCACGGTCGCCTGGCCGATGTGGAGGCGCGCGCCGATCTCGGCGTTCGTCAGGCCCTCCGCCACCAGGGCGAGCACCTGCGACTCCCGGGCCGACAGGGCGGGCGGCGGCGCGGCGGCGCTCGCCGCCGCCAGCCGGGCCGACACCTCGGGCGACAGCACCCGCCGGCCCGCCGCGACGTCCCGGACGGCGGCCGCGAGGGCGGCCCGCGACGCGTCCTTGAGCAGGTAGCCCGCGGCGCCGGCGTCGATCGCCCGGACGATGTCGGCGTCGTCGTGGAAGGTCGTGAGGACGAGGATCCGGTGGCCGGGCAGCCGCTCGATCGCGCTCACCCCGTCCCCGGACGGCATCCGCAGGTCCATCAGGACCACGTCCGGGCGGAGGGCCGGCACCACCGCGACGGCCTCGTCCCCCGACGCGGCCTCCCCCGCCACCTCGATGTCCGGCTCGGCCGCGAGCATCCCCCGCAGCCCCTCCCGGACGATCGGATGGTCGTCGACGATCATGACGCGGAGCACGGCACCTCCGCCTCGACCCTGGTGCCGTCCGCGCCGGAGACGGTGAACGTCCCGCCGGCCTGCTCGACCCGGCTCCGCATCCCCCGGAGCCCGAACCCGCGCCCGGGCCGTCCCGGGTCGAAGCCGCGCCCGTCGTCGGCGACGGTCAGCCGCACCGTGTCCCCGTACTCCAGCATGATCATCACCGACGCGGCGCCGGCGTGCCTGCGGACGTTCGCGAGCGCCTCCTGCGTCACCCGCAGCAGGACGACCTCCACGGCGTCCAGCGGGCGCGGCTCCCCCTCGACGACCAGGTCGGCCGGCAGGTCGAAGTCGTCGGCCATCCGCCGCAGCGCCTCCACCAGCGAGCCGCCGTCCAGCGCCGGCGGTGCCAGCGCCGCGACCAGGCCGCGCGTCTCGGCGAGGTTCTCCCGCGCCGTGCGGACCGCCAGCTCCAGGTGCCGGTTCCGCCCGGCCTCCGCCTCCGCCGCCTGCAGCAGCATCACGATGGAGGTGAACCCCTGCGCGATCGTGTCGTGGATGTCGCGGGCCAGCCGCTCCCGCTCGGCGAGCACCCCCGCCTCGCGGCTCACCTCGGCGAGCTCGCCGCGCGTCCGGTCCAGCTCCTCGATCAGCCGCAGCCGCTCGTGGTTCTGGCGGCCGAGCCGGCCGACGAACACCGCGAGCAGGACGCTGCACGCGACCCCGCCCGCGATGATCACAACGGTCATCGCGCGGCCCGCCCCCGACTCCGCCAGCGCGAGGCCGACCGGCCCGGACAGCAGCGTGAGCATCAGCGCGAGGCCGCGGCCCGTCCCGTACATCATGTAGACCTGCGGCGCCAGCGCGGACATGCCCGTCGCCGTCACCGGCGCGAGCAGCGTCGCGGGCACGAACATGCAGATCAGCGCCGCCGCATAGATCTTGCACCCGGGCCGCGGGACCTCCTGGGACCGCAGCGCCTTCCGCCCGATCGCCACGTACGCCAGGCTCAGCAGGACCAGCAGCAGGATCGCCGCCGCCCGCCGGCCGGGCGGCGCTCCGTCGGCGGCCGTCGCGGCGATGGTCCCGACCAGCACCATCGCGAAATAGGCGTCCCAGAACGGATACGAGCGCAGCCAGACGCTCTCCGCACGCGCCCCTTCCGGACCGCCGGTCATGTCCGCCACCCCGCTCTGTCCACCGACCGGTGGATACTACCGACCGCCGGGTCGCAGCATGATCGTGTCCATGAACAGCACCGCCGCCCGGCAGGCCCTCCTGGCCCTCACCGTCCTCTACGGTCTCCTCATCGCGCTCCTCGCCGTCCTCGACGTCGCCGCCCTCGGTATCGTCGCCGCCGCAGGAGCGGTCCTCCTCGGCCTCGGCTGGGCCTTCGCGGGCAGGCTGACCCGCGGCAAGCCCCAGGGCTGACCTCCCGGCGGCCTACCGGTCCCCGGCGCCGGGCTCGTCGAGGACGAGGGTTTCGCGGTCGACGGCGCCGGCGCGGTACGCGGCGGCGCCGATCGTCTGCGCGGCGACCGGGGCCGTGATCAGCTGGAAGGCCGCGACCAGGAGCAGCGGCGCGGCGGCCGAGACCGAGCCGGCCTGCGGCGCCGCCCCCGCGAGGACGAGCAGGAGCCCGATGGTGTGCGGCTTCGTGGCCGCGTGCAGCCGGGTGAGCAGGTCCGGGAACCGCAGGACGCCGAGCGCGCCGGCCGCCGTGAACGCGGCGCCCGCGGGAAGCAGGACGGCGGTGAGGACGTCGCCGATGCTCACGCGCTTCCCTCCCGCCGCGCCGCCAGCCGCGCCGCGGTGACCGAGCCGACGAAGCCGAGCAGCGCGATCACCACCAGGATGGTGCCGTTCGCGGGCTCTCCCCAGACTGCCGCGTGCACCGCGACGCCGCTGACGAGCAGCACCGACAGCACGTCCGCCGCCATGACCCGGTCGAAGACGGTCGGGCCGCGGACGAGCCGCGCGGTCGTCATGAGGGCGGCCGCGCCGAGCAGGGCCAGGGTGACCGCGTAGACGACGTTCATCGTTCCTCCTTGTCCTCGGGCGTCCCGAAGGCGCGGACCAGCCGGTGCTCCGTGCCGAGCACGCCGTCGCGGGCGGCGTCCGCCTCGTCCCGGTCCCGGACCGGCATGGCGTGGATGCGCAGGATCGACCGCTCCCAGTCGAGGTCGACGAGAAGGGTCCCTGGGCGCAGCGAGATGCTCATCGTCACGGCCAGCAGCACCAGTTCCGAGCGGGACCGGGCGCTCACCTCGACGATCGCGCCCCGGACCCGGCGGGGCGCGCGCACCGCGTGCCATCCGATGACCACGCTGGAGGCGACCAGGTCCCACGCGAACTCCAGCACCGCCTCGGCGAGGCGGAGCGGCCGGACCCGCGTGACCAGCGGGACGGTCGGCAGCCGGCTCACCCCGTAGGCGACGGCGACGGCCGCGATGCCGCCGACGACGGTCAGCGCGTCGATCCGCCCCCAGAGCAGCAGCCACACGGCGAGCAGCCACACGGCCATGCCCAGCCGGGAGCCGAGCCCGCGGAGCGCGCTGTTCACGGCGTCCTCCCGTCCAGCACGGCCTGCCGGTAGGGCGCCGGGTCCACCAGGTCGGCCGCGGCGCGGCGGCTCCACGACGAGAGCGGGCCCGCGAACACGGCGATGGCGAGGCCGCCCACCACCATGACGGCGGTCACCGACCGCATCACCCGCACGCCGCCCGGCGTGTAGGCCTCGGTGGAGGGCGGGTCGCCCGCGTCCTTCGGGCGGGGCCGCCAGAACCCGAGCGTCCAGATCCTGGCCATCGCCATCAGGGTGAGGACGCTCGCGAGGACGGCGACGCCCGTGACCGCGTACGCCAGGGGGCGCCCCTCCCCGAGCCCCGCCTGGAACAGGGCGAGCTTCGCGACGAACCCCGAGGTCGGAGGCACGCCGCTCACGCTCACCGCCGGGACGAAGAACACCACGGCGATGAACGCCGACAGGCGCGCCAGGCCCCCGAGCCGGCGCAGCGACGTCTCCCCCGTACGGGCCTGCATCAGGTCGCTGACCAGGAACAGCGTCGCCTGCACGACGATGTGGTGGACGAGGTACAGGATCGCCCCGGTGAGCCCGGCGACGCTGAACAGCGCGAGCCCGAAGAGCATGTACCCGATGTGGCCGACGAGGGTGAACGAGAACACCCGGTGGATGTCGTCGTGCGTCAGCGCGCCGAGCGTGCCCACCAGCATCGTCCCGGCGGCGAGGACGAGCATGACCCGCGAACCGTCCTCCCGGGGGAACACCAGCGTCTCCACCCGGATGAGCGAGTAGACGGCCGCCTTGGTCAGCAGCGCCGCGAACACCGCCGTGACCTTGGTGAGCGCCACCGGGTAGCTGTCGGGCAGCCACATGTGCATCGGCACGATGGCGCCCTTGATGCCGAACACCACGAGGAAGAGCAGCCCGAGCGCCGTCCGGGTGGCGGCCGGCAGGTCCGGGACGCGCTCCGACAGGTCGGCGAGGTTCACCGTCCCGGCCGCCGCGTAGGTCAGGCCGAGCGCGGTGAGGAACAGGATCGAGGACGTGAGGCTGACCACGGTGTAGGTCATCCCGGCCCGGAGGCGCTCCGCCGTCGGCGTGAGCGTCATCAGGACGTAGCTCGACGCGAGCATGATCTCGAACGCGACGAACAGGTTGAACAGGTCACCGGCGAGGAACACCAGGCTGACCCCGGCGGTCAGCGCGAGGTAGGCCGGATGGAACACCCCCGGCTCGGTCCGGCGCTCCAGCCCGCCGGCGCCCTCCGCGACGGCGTGCACCAGGATCGCCAGGAGCACCGCCGCCGACACCACGAGCAGCAGCGCCGACAGCCGGTCGGCGACGAGCGTGATGCCGAGCGGCGCCGCCCATCCCCCGATCTGGACGGCGAGCACGCCCTCCCGGGCCACCGCCGCCAGCAGCGCCGCGGCGGCCCCCACCACGCCCGCGGCGACCAGCGGCGCGAGGACCCGGAGCCAGACCTTCCGGCGCCGGCTGATCAGCGCCAGGGCCGCCCCGAGCAGCGGCAGCACGAACGGCAGCGGGACGAGCACGGTCATCGGCCGTCCCCCTCGTCCCGGCCGGGCTCCTCGCCCTCTTCGAGGGGGTCGCGCTCCTCGGGCGGGACCTTCCAGGTCTCGCGGCGGCGCTCCGCGGCGATGCGGCGGTCCTCGACGTCGTCCTGCACCTCGTCCTCGCCGAGCAGCTCCCGGGCGCGGTAGGCCAGCGCGAGCAGGAACGCCGTGACGCCGAAGGTGATCACGATGGCGGTGAGCGCCATGGCCTGCGGCAGCGGGTCGGCCATCGGCCGCTCCGAGCCGCCGCCGAGCAGCGGCGGCGCGCCGGCCGCCCCGCCCGCCAGCAGCAGGACGAGGTTGGCGCCGTGCCCGAGCAGCATGAAGCCGACCACGACGCGGATGAGGGAGCGCTGCATCAGCAGGTCGAACCCGGCCCCGAACAGCACCGCGACGGTGACGACGAGGACGAGGGCGGGCCCGTTCATGACGCCTCGCTCCCGTCCGGCGCGTCCTCGGCGTCCTCCACGTCCAGGCTCGCACCGAGAGTGGTGAGGAACACCAGCACCAGCCCGAGGACCAGCAGGTACACCCCGAGGTCGAAGAACAGGCTGCTGTAGATCTTGACCTCGCCGAGGGCCGGCAACGTCGCGTCCAGGACCTCCCCGTGCAGGAACTCCCCGTGCGGGAACCCGCCGGACGCCCAGCCGGCCGCGCCGGTGGCGATCGCGAGGCCCAGCCCGGCGCCGACCAGGACGCTCGGGCGCAGCGGCAGCGCGGTGGCCAGCTCCCGCCGCCCGCCCGGCAGGTACCGCAGGACGAAGGCCATGCCCGCGACGAGCCCGCCCACGAAGCCGCCGCCGGGACGGCCGTGCCCGGCGAGGAGCAGGTAGAGGGAGAAGACGAGGAGGGTCGGGCCGAGCAGCCGCGCCGCCGCCTCCAGGACGACCGAGGATCCGCCGAGCGGCGGGCTGCCCGGCGTGGCCAGCCACCGGCTCCCCGCCGCCCGCCCGCGCTGCCCGGCGAGCGGGTACGGCGGCGTCCGCCCGCTGGTCACGAGGCCGACGACGCCCATCGCCGTCACCCCGAGCACCGTGATCTCGCCGAGGGTGTCGAGCGCCCGCACCTCGACCAGGATCAGGTTCACCACGTTCTTCGCACCCTCCGCCGCGGCGAGCCGGGTGTACCCGGGGCCCACCGGGCGTTCGGCGCGGCTGAGGGACGCCACCACGAGGAACAGCGCGACGAACCCGCCGAGGCACAGGCCGACCAGGGCGGTCGCGATCCTGGCCGGGGCCGCGCGGCGGCGCGGCGGATACCGTTCCGGGAGCCGCCGCAGCACCAGCACCAGCATGATCAGCGACAGCGTCTCCACGACGACGAGGGTGAGCGCGAGGTCGGGCCCGCCGTGCGCCACGAACAGCCCGGCGGTCCCGTAGCCCGTCCCGGCGAGCAGGAGCGCGGCCGACAGCCGGCGGCGGGCGCGCAGCGCGCCGAGCGCGCAGGCGATGACGACCACGGCGAGGACGGGCTGCACCGGGTCGTCCCAGGCCTGCAACCGGTCCGCGGCGAGGTCGGGGCCGTTCCCCCGGATCAGGCCGGTCACGAGGGCCGTGCCCGGCACCACCAGCACCATCGCCCCGATGACGCCGAGGTAGGCGGGCAGCGACCCGACCTGCACCCGCTTCGTGATCGCGTACGCGCCGGAGAGGACCGCCTCGACCAGCCCGTCGTAGGCGCGCCGGCCGTCCAGGAACCGGATGCGGGGCCGCCGCGCGGGGAACGTCCGGCCGAAGAGGAGGTACAGCGCGGCACCGAGGAGCAGGGCGAGCGCGGACAGGGCGAGCGGCAGGCCGAGTCCGTGCCACAGGGCGAGCTTGTACTCCGGATCTCCCGGCAGCGTCTCGGCGTAGGGGCCGACGGCCGTCCGCACGGCCCCGGGCACGCATCCGAGGACGAGCCCGGCGGCGGCGAGGACCGCGATCGGCCCGGCGAGCCCCCACGAGGTCGCCGAGCGCGGCCCGCCCTCGCCGCCGAACGCGCCGTCCAGGAAGCGCAGCCCGTAGGCCACCGTCAGCGCCGACCCCGCCACCACCCCGGCGAGGACGGCGGCGTCCGGCCCGCCGTGGGCGAACGCCTCCAACGCCGCCTCCTTCGCCACGAACCCCAGCAGCGGCGGCAGGCCGACCATGGACGCGACCGCCAGCGCCGCCGCGGCGGCCGGCACGGGCAGGCGCCGCCAGGCCCCCGACAGCCGGTCCGCGCGGCGGGTCCCCGTCTCGTGCTCCAGCGCGCCGACCGTCAGGAACAGCGGCGCCTTGAACAGGCCGTGGGCCAGCAGCAGCGCGGTGCCCGCCAGCGCCGCCGTGCGCGTCCCGTCCCCGAGCAGGACCATGAGCAGGCCGAGCTGGCTCACCGTCCCGTAGGCGAGCAGGCGCTTCAGATCGTCCTGCCGCAGCGCGATGACCCCGCCGGCCAGCAGGCTCAGCATCCCCGCCCCGATGACCAGCGGGCGCCACGCGCCGGCGCCGGCGAACGCGGGCGCCAGCCGCGCGACCAGGTAGACGCCCGCCTTCACCATCGCGGCGGCGTGCAGGTAGGCGCTCACCGGCGTCGGCGCGACCATCGCCGCGGGCAGCCACCCGTGCAGCGGCACCTGCGCGGACTTGGCGAACGCGCCCAGCAGCACCAGCACCACGCCCGCCCGCGCCGCGCCGCCGCCCGGCGGGTCCGCGACCAGCGCCGAGATCCGGTACGTCCCCGCGGCCTGGCCGAGCAGGACGAAGCCGGCGAGCATCACCAGGCCGAACGCCGTCGTCGTCAGCAGCGCCTGCGTCGCCGCCCGGCGGTCCTCCGCGCGGTCCGGCCGCACCGCGCCGATCAGGATGAACGAGCTGAGCGTCGTCAGCTCCCAGAACACGTACAGGACGAGCAGGTTGTCGGCGAGCACCAGGCCCGTCATCGCGCCCGCGAACGCCACCAGCGTCCCGGTGAGCAGCCTCTCGGAACGCTCGAAGTACCAGCCCGCGTAGCAGAGGACGACCGCCCCCACGCCGCCGACGAGCAGCAGCATGACGACGGCCAGCGCGTCCAGCCGGAAGTCGATCACCAGGCCGAGGTCCGGCGCCCAGTCCAGCCGTGCGGTGAGGTCGTCCCGCCCCGCCCGGACCGCGGCCCAGGCGGCCGTCCCCGCCGGCAGCACCGCCGCGGCGCACGCCATCGCCCGCCGGTGGCCGCCGAGCGCCCAGGGAACGGCGATCGCGGCGACGGCGTAGGCGAGAACGAGCGTCAGCATGCCGCCGCAGACCCCCTCAGCAAGGCACCTCGGAAGCTGATCTACCCGGTCGGTGCCCGCGAAACGGGACCGATAAGCGTTCGATAACGGGCCTCCCTAACGTGTTCGGCGTCCACCGACACCGACGGGGAGAAGGGGATGAGAAGGACACAGATCATCGGGGGCGCCCTGGTCGGGGCAGCCGTACTGGGTGCCTTCCCGGCCGGGACCGCGGCATGGGCCGACGGCCCGGACACGCGGCGCCAGGCCTGCTGGACCGAGGCGAAGATCGACGGCAAGCAATGGGTGAGGACGTTCGACAAGGCGTTCGCCAACCCGAACTACCTGAAGTGCGGGTCGCCCGTCGGCTACCTCTACCAGGGCGAGAACTACGTCTACTGCAAGAAGTGGGGCCAGGAGTACGACGGCGAGCACGGCACCAACCACTGGTGGCTCTACACCGACCTCGACCAGGGCGCCAAGCGCGGCTGGGTGTCGGCCTACTTCCTGACCGGGCCCGGCAACGGCGACGACAAGGCCGTGGACGTCAACGGCAAGACCATCCGGACCTGCTCGAAGGTCTACTGACAACGGGGAGAACATGAACAAGATCCGGATCGGGCTGCTGGCCGGCACGGTGGTGGCGGGGGCCATCACCGCGACGGCACCCTCGGCCGCCCTGGCCGCGACGACCACCACCGGAACGTGCCCGAAGGGCGACGTGTGCGTCTGGAGCGGCAAGAACGCCACCGGCACCCGGTGCAACTGGACCGGCGACGACCCCGACTGGCAGGGCGGGTCCGTCCGGTGCCGGCCCTACGGGTTCAAGGTCAACTCCATCTGGAACAACGGGTACACCAGCGACCCGTACCACTGGGTCCGCTTCTTCCACGGGGCGAACTACAAGAACGAGGTCTCCGACGCGGTACCGGTCACCGCCAAGCCGATCAATGCCGGGAACGTGTCCATCCGCTCTCACAAGTGGGCGAAGTAGATGAAGAAGATCACCGTGGCCGCCATGGCCGCCGCCGGCCTCGCGACACTCCTGACTCCCACCACCGCCCAGGCCGACGCCGCGTGGCAGGGCTCCTGCGCGAAGGGCGACTTCTGCGTCTGGAGCGACAAGAACGGCACGGGCATCAAGTGCGCCTGGACCGGCGACGACCCCGACTGGTACGGCGGCAACGTCCGCTGCAACCCGAGGTTCTTCGTCGTCTCCTACTGGAACAACGGCTACACCGGCTCCTACAGCAAAGTGAAGGTGTACATGCAGGCGAACTACAAGCGCCACTGGGCCACCATCCCCGCCGGTAAGCGGGAGAGCCTCTGGGAGGGCCAGCCCTTGCGCTCCCACAGATGGGCGAACTGAGCCATCACCAAAGGCCGCCGGGCTAGCGCCCGGCGGCCTTTCGCGTTAGCAGGTACGGACGATCCGCGCGGGCCCCGAGGTACGCCGCCACCGGAGCGCCCGCCCGCGCGGGCCGGCGCACGTCTGGGGCCGCGTCACGGGATCGTCCCGCAGGACGGCGGCGTGCACCTCCTGGAGTTCCCGGCCCGGCTCCAGGCCGAGCTCCTCGTCCAGGCTCCGGCGCCCCTCGTGGTAGGCGTCGAGGGCCTCGCTCTGCCGCCCCGCCCGCGCCAGCGCGATCATCAGCAGGACTCCCAGCCGCTCCCGGAACGGATGCTCCCCCACCGGCCCCATCAGCTCCCCGACGAGCTCCCGATGACGCCCGAGGGCCAGCTCCACCTGCGCCGCCTCCTCCAGGGCGGTGAGCCGCAGCTCCTCCCACCTCAGCGCGCTCGCCTCGATCCCCGGACGGTCGAGGCCGGCGAGGACCGGGCCGTCCCACAGCCTCAGCGCGTCCCGGAACAGGTCCGCAGCCTCGGCCGGCCGCCCCGCCGCGACCGCCTCCCGAGCCCCGCCGATCAGCTCCTCCGCCGCCACCGCGTCGATCGCTCCGGCCTGCCCGGGAATCCGGTACCCGGGCCGGACGGTCTCGATCACATGGCCGCTGCAGCCCGCGCACCGGAACGCCCGCCGCAGCCCGGACACCGCGATGGCGATCTGGGTCCGGGCGGACGCGGGCGGGCGGTCCCGCCAGACGACGTCCACGAGCCGGTCCACCGGCACCGGCCGGTCCGGCTCCAGCAGCAGCGCCGCGAGCACCAGCCGCGCCCGGTCGCCGCCGAGATCGACCGGCGTCCCGCGCACACCGGCCCGCAATGGACCCAAGATCCGGAAACTCACACCCTCGGTCACCCGTCGCGTCACCCTTTCCCTGGCGCTCACTGCCGTGGACGGTCGCGGGGTGCGGGGTACCCCAGAACCTTAGACAACGAGCCGCCGGAACGGTTCGCCCGGACGCCCTAAGACCTGTTCCGATCCGTTCAGAACAGAGAAACCGCAGGTCAGCACCGCCGGGTGATCGCCGGATCGGGAGCGCGCCCGACCCGCAGATCGGACGCGGGCACGTACCCCCAGGCGTCCAGCTCGGGCATCCGGGTCGAGTGGTCCCCCTGCGTGTAGTACCAGATGTCGTTTCCGCCCGAATGCCGCTGGCCGCGCGTCCAGCAGATGAACCAGCTGGGATCGGTCTCCAGAACCGCGATCTCGCTACCGAACGCCGCCTTCTCGTACACCCCGACCCGCGGCTTGTTGGGACACTGGAACAGATCCCCCCACGTCCGCTTCATCCGCGTGTCCTTGACATTGCCGCTGACCCGCTGACACGACCCCAAACCGTCCCCACCCGCAAGCAAGAAGACGCCGGCGCCCACCACCAAGACCCCGACGAGCCCACCCGCATACCACCGCCACCAGCGGACTCCGGGGCCCGGCGGCACCTCGGCCGGCACCGAACCACGATCGATCACACCCCAATGCGAGATCCACCGCTCGACCTCGCTGTCCGTCTCGGACCACCCGCGGTAGCGCAGGCACGCCTCGACGAACCGGGCGGTGGCGGTCTCCGGCGGCCGGGTCAGCGGGTTCTTCCCGATCAGGTTCGACACCGCCGCGGGCGACAGCCCCGGCGACCGCGCGCACAGCGCCCGGTACTTGGGTCGTCCGCACCACTCGTACAGCGCGCGGAGCCGGGCGATGAACTCCGACCAGGTGTTCGCTTCTTCGGGAACGGGCGGCGGGGGGTCGTCCTCAGCGGGCAAGTCTCACTCCTGCACTCGAGCGGGGCCACACCCATTGTCACTACCCCACCACACGCCCACCCGTGAAAGTGCGAGCTAGCCGGCTCGGGCGGCGCGACGACGGATGAGGAAAATCACCAACGTGACGATCGCGGCGCCCATGATGCCGCCGACGAGGATCGCCGGTGGGATCCACGCCATCTGATCGTCGACCACGTCGGGAGGCTCAAGGCCATAAACCTCCAACACCCACCAGATCACGAACAGACCGACGCCGGTGGCGACGAGGACGAACACGGGAACGAGGTACCAGAGGGCGGACGGCCGGGACTTCGGTGACGGGGAGCTTCCAGGAGGCGGGTACATCACCGCCCAATGATGCCGCCGAAGCCCTGCAACAGAGAACCACGCCGGCCAACTCGCCTGGCGCAGCGGACGGGCGGCGGCGGTCCCCCGACTGGCTCCCCAGGAAGCACACAGGCCCCGTTCTTTGATCGGAACGAAGGCCTGACCTCGGCTCTACCGGGCAGAAAAAAGCTCCCGCGATTGGACTCGAACCAATAACCTGCCGGTTAACAGCCGGCTGCTCTGCCGATTGAGCTACGCGGGATCGTGCGTCCGACCAGGTCTGGCCTCTGTCGGCGGGTCCTAGGTTAGCGCATGTGCGGAGGTGTTCGCGCACCGTTATGGATGGGGGCGGCGGCGGTGGGTATGGGGCTGTCACGATTCCGCCCGAGTGGGAGTTGGACATGAAGACCCGCATGATGTTCATGGCAGGAGCCGCGATCGGCTACGTCCTCGGGACGAGGGCCGGGCGTGAGCGGTACGAGCAGATGAAGCGGCTGTCGAAGCAGGTGTCGGAGAACCCGAACGTGCAGGAGGC
Source organism: Actinomadura sp. B10D3 (assembly GCF_039871695.1). Taxonomy (NCBI): domain Bacteria; kingdom Bacillati; phylum Actinomycetota; class Actinomycetes; order Streptosporangiales; family Thermomonosporaceae; genus Actinomadura; species Actinomadura sp. B10D3. Next base: position 94,282 of record NZ_JBDPLY010000030.1, on the reverse strand, counting down.
CGCGGGGATGCTGCGGTCGAAGGGCGAGGAGTTCGCCGGGGTGGCGCGCGGCAAGGCCGAGCAGTTGAAGGACCGGGTGCCCGAGCAGATGCCGGGGCGGCACAAGGCCGAAGAGGGCGAGCAGCCGCCCGTCTATCCCGGTTAGAGGCCGGTCTGGCGGCGCAGGTCCTCCAGGATCTGCTCGGCCTGGGCGCGCAGGCCCGGGTCCGCGGGGTCGAGCCCGGCGTCGAAGACGAACGTCCAGCGCACGTCGCCTCCGGCGGCCGGGCGCCGGCCGGCGATGCGGACCTTGCCGCCGGAGGGCAGCGTGGCGTGGTGGGTGACGGCGATGGTGGCGGTGACGCGTTCGCGGACGGTTTCCGGGACGGAGCCGGGGTCGGTGAGCCGGACGTGGTGCTCGGCGCCGCCGGAGGTCTCCCTGACGTGCAGCCAGCCGTCCTTCCAGGTGGCGTGGTCGACGCGTTCCCAGGGGATGCGGGCGAAGCCGCCGGAGGGGGCGGGGACGTGCAGCGCGGTGAGGGTGGCGACGACGTGGGAGCCGCCGCGGGTGGGGGCCGAGGCGAGGACGCGTTCGCCGCGTTCCAGTGTCAGGGTGCCGCGGAGCGCGGGCGGGAGGGGACCCCGGAGTAGGCGCATGCGTCCACGGTAGGCGATCAGGCGGCCTGCGGGGCGCGCCGGGCGCCGAGGAGGTCCAGGACCAGCGCCGCCGACCAGGCGTAGTCGTGGCTGCCGCGGCCGGTGCCGTCGAACGGGTCGAAGAACTCGCGGAAGCCGGACTGGCGGACGAGCCGCATGGTGGAGCCGTAGAGCAGGTCGGCGACGACCGGGAGGTCGTGGCCGAGGGCGCCGTACCAGATGAGCCAGTTCGTGCTGATCCAGGTGGGGCCGCGCCAGTAGCCGGCGCGGTCGAACGCGGGGGCCTGGATGTCGCAGGTGGGGACGGGGTATCCGGCGGCGCCGGCGAAGCGGGCCGACAGGAGCAGGTCGACGAGGTTGCGGACGATCGGGGCGGGCAGCTCGGGGTCCAGCAGCGGGCCGAACGAGCCGGCGGTGATGACGGGCAGGAGCCGGCCGTCGCGCAGGTCGCGGGCGCGGAAGCAGCCGGTCTCGGCGTCCCAGAGGCGCTCCAGCATGGCCCGGTGGACGTGGTCGGCGCGCTCGCGGTGCGGGACGGGGTCGGCGCCGATGATGCCGGCGACCTCGGCGAGGGCGTGGGTGGACGCCAGGTAGGTGGCGTTGACGAGGGGGTCCTCGACGGCGAACGGGTGGGTGTCGCGCAGGTAGGCGGGCCGGTATCCGGCCTCCCGCATGAGGGCGGCGAGCCACACGTAGCGTTCGTAGTCCTCGCCGGTCGGGAGCGCGTGGGTGCGGAGGCCGGGCGCGTAGGAGGACGGCGGGAGGCGGAGGGCCCCGAGGGGGCGGTCCCAGGCGGGGCTGTTGTCGAGGCCCGACTCCCACGGGTGGCAGATGGCGACGAGGCCGCTGGAGCCGAGGTCGCGGCAGCGGGTGAGGTAGCGGTGCTGGGCGTCCAGCATCGGGTAGAGGTGCGCGAGGAACGCCCGGCTGGCCTCCAGGTCGGTGGCGCATTCGTGCAGGCGGAGGGCCGTGAGGGCGTGCAGGGGAGGCTGCGTGAGGCCGGAGGTCTGGACGCCGTGCGGGGCGCCCGGCTGCCGCTCGCTGTGCCACAGGTCCGGGCCCGGGAAGAACGCGTGCCGGTCGAGGGTGGTGTTGAACACGATGTGGGGGAGCATCCCGTCCGCCCACTGGCCGCGGAAGAGGGAGAGCAGCTCGGCCTCGGCCCGGTCGCGGCGGTGGCGGGCGAGCCCCATGCTGATGAAGGCCGAGTCCCAGCTCCACTGGTGCGGGTAGAGGCCGGGCGAGGCGGCGGTGGCGGTCCCGGTCCAGTTGGCATCGAGGACCCGGGCCGCGGCCTTCCACAGCGCGGTCTCGTCGCCGGTGAGACGGGAGCTCATGTGGTCCAGGTGACCTCCTCCTGAAGCGAGGGGGGCTCACCGTGATTGTCGCCTCAGAACGCGGCCGGGGCGACCCCTGGACGTCCGTCGGTTGTCAACGGGGCGCGGCGGCGGGCCGTGATTAATTACGGCGCGGCCGCCCGGTCCAGCAGCCAGCGGGCGATCTCCTCACCTGCGCGGATGCCGCGGGCGGCGGTGACGGAGGTGGCCGGGGACGTCCAGCCGGTGTCGTTCAGCTCGCCGTGGGCGGGACGGATCGAGCGGTCGGCGGCTTCGAGCAGGTCGATGTCGAGCAGCGAGTCGCCGGCCGCGAGCATGCCGGACGCGGCGGCGCGGCGGGCGACCTCCGCGGCGGCGGCGGCCTTGGTCAGGCCGGCGGGCAGGCAGTAGACCTTGCGGCCTTGCAGGGACGTCCGCCAGCCGCGTTCGGCGCACCATCCGGTGAGGTCCTCGACCCAGCCGGGCGGGAGCGCGGCCCGGTCGACGACGGTGTAGGCGAACAGGCCGGACGCGGTGCGCCGCTTGAGGACGAAGTCACCGCCGGACTCCGCGAGATGGTGCTGGACGTCCGCGAGCGGCGCGCACGCGTCCGCGACCCGGCTCCGGACGGCCGCGGCCCACTCGGGGTCTTCCCGGCCGTCCACGAGGAGGTGGCCGCCGTTCGCGCAGATGGCGAACGGGGGCGGCTTGTCCAGGAGTTGCACGCGCCGGTACTGCTCGGGTGTGCGCGTCGTCGTGGGGACGAACGTGGCCGCCGTCGAGAGGGCCTCCAGCATCCGTGCGGCGGTCTCCGTCATGTAGGAGAGGGGCGCGCCCTGGTAGAACTCGACGCACAGCAGGCGGGGCATCGTCTCGTCCGGCCCGTCCAGGGCGAAGGCGGCGGCCGAGTAGATCAGCGTGCGGTCGAGGTCCGCGCACACCAGGACGGTCACTGGGCGGCTCCCTTGCCGAACCGGGGATGGATGAGGCCCATGCAGGCGTACGGGAACCGGCCGGGCTCGACGTCGTGGACGGGGACGCCGCGTTCACCGGCGAGCAGCCGGATGTGCGCGACCTCGGAGCCGGCGTCGGCACGGACGAGGACCTTCCACGGGACGCGCCGCAGCAGTACCCGCGTGGTCTCCCCGATGCCGGGCTTGACCAGGTTCAGGTCGCCGATCCCTTCCGCCTCGGCGCAGCGGCGGACGGCCTCCCAGCCCGACCAGTCGGGCGTCCGGTCGGCCGCGAGGGCGTCCGGCAGGTCCTTCGCGACGGTCGCGGCCACGTCGCCGAACCGGGCGCACACCGTGTCGAGGTACAGCGCGGACACGTCGTCGGCGGCGAGCTCGGCGTAGAACTTCGCGCCGTGGAAGTCGCCGGGCCCGATCAGGTCGTCGTTGAGGACCGTCCGGCTCACCAGCCCCGACACCGTGGAGTTGAGGCACGCGGACGGGATCAGGAAGTCGTCGCGCGTGCCGTACAGGGATGTGCACCGGCCCGGGTCCGCGAGGACGGCGAGGTCGGAGGCGAACGGGTGCGCGGCCAGGGCGGCGGTCAGCTCCCGCGTGATGGCGCCCTTGCCCGTCCAGCCGTCCACGAACATCACCGACGCCGGATCGTGGCGCTCCGCGAGGTACCGCAGCGCGACGGTGTCGATCCCCCGCCCCCGGACGATGCTGACGGCGTAGTGCGGCAGGTCGAGGCCGTGCGCGAACCGGGCCCAGCGCCGCATCAGGATCCCGACGGGCGTGCCGGCGCGGGCGAGCGACACCAGGACGGCGTCCGGGCCCCGCTCGGTGAGGATCATCTCGGTGACGAGCCCGGTCGCGTAGGCGATCCGCTCGGCGGACGCCTCCAGCGCCTCCTGGAACAGCTTCCGGTACTCGGGACCCGGCTGGTACTCCACGGGAAGCGACTCGGCGTAGTGAGCACGCCCCGACTGGATGGCCGCCTCACGTTCCTCTGTGGGCGCCTCCAGACGCACGTGCGAGAGGTCCTTGAGCAGCCATGTGACGTCCTCGGCCCGATAGCTGCCGAAGGCCGGCCCGTGCAGCGGCTTCACGAGGCGCTCCTATAGGACGGGACGGTGGCGACCAGCACCGGCGCAAGCGCGCGCAGCCTCTCCAGAAGCCCTTCGGCGAGCGCCGGGGTGTCGCCGACGTCGTCCACCATGAACACGATCCGGTCGAACGGGCGCTGGCCGGTGCCTGCGGCGACGTTGTAGGCGTACCGCTCCCCCGGCCCGTCGGCGGGGTCGTCATGTGCGGGGAAGGCCAGCCGCGTCCGGATGGCGTATCCGGGGTCGTCCACGGCCACGACGGGCGAGCGCGTGGTGGTCGAGTAGCGCACGTCCGCGTCCGGCAGCGCGTCGGCGAGCGCCTCCGCCAGGCGCAGGGGCGTGTACATCAGTTCCTCGAAGCCCAGCACGAGCACGCGGGAGGCCTCGCCCCTGAACCGCGCCGCCAGGACGTCGGCCATCCCGGCGAGCTCCTTCTCCAGCCGTGCGCGGTGCTCCGGCAGGAACCCGTGGCGTCCTCCGTCCGGCAACCCGGCGGGCCACCCCAGCGCGATCCGGGAGACCTCGAATTTCGGTCCGCCGCCGTCCTGGGCGCTCGGAGGGAGGCCGGCGACGAGCGCCTTCCCGGCCTCCAGGATGCCCTCTGGAAGCTCGACATGCCCCCCGGCCAGCGCCACCGCGTCGATGCGCGTGCCCAGCCCGGCCGCGAGTTCGTCCATACGGGCCCGGTCGGCGGGGCCGCGCAGGTCGACCAGGGCCGCCAGCACGTAACGGCCCCTGGGACGGACGGCGTGCAGCGCCTCGATGGTGTTCAGCACCGTGCGCCCGGTGGAGAGCTCGTCGTCCACCAGCACCATCGGCACATCGCGGTCGAGCGCCGCCCCGTCGGCGGGTAGCAGCAGGTGGCTGGTGGCGTGGCTGTGCTCCTCCTCGAACCCCCCGTAGGTGGCGAACCCCTCGACGGGACGCCGCGTGGAGTGCAGGTAGTACGCGCCGCCCAGGGCGTCCGCCACCGAGTGGCCCAGCGCCGTGGCCGTCTCGGCATAGCCGAGCACGATCGCCTCCACGGGGATCCGTGGTTCGCGCAGCAGATCACGCAGCCCGCGCGCCGCCCCCGGCTCGCCTCCAAGCGCGCGCGAGAGAAGCGGACCGGGACGGGACGGCTCCTCTCCGCGCAGCCGCGCACGCACGAGCTCACCCAGCAGCAGCCCCGACCCGTACACCAGACGGGGATCGGTCGGGACGTGCTTGCCCAGCACCGCCGAAACCAGCAGGTGCGCGCGTTTCGGGTTCCGGCGCACCGCGAGCCCCACGAGGGACGACAACCCGGCTCCGCCCGCGCACGGGCCGTCCACGAGGCGCACCCCGAGACGCGACGCCACCCAGGAGGCCGTCACCGGACGTCCGCCGCTTCCAGCAGCTCGACGAACGTGACGCCCTCCGCCGCCACCCCGAACACCCGGGCGCGCAGCATCAGCCGCTGCGCCCACGCGCGGTGCGGCTTCGCCTCGTTCATCTTGTTGGCGTACGAGCTGGCCATCGCCCCGCCCCCGGCGACGCCGAGGATGTCGGCGGCGTCGCAGTACTCCTCGTGCGTCACCACCGACAGCGCGTGGACGGCCGCGACATGGCTCGGATGGATCACGGTCTTGCCGGTGAGGCCGTTGGCCTTGTCCAGGTGCACCTCGCGGATCAGCCCGTCCAGGTCGGAGGTGATCAGCCGCTGCCGCAGCGGCGCCGCCCGCTGCCGCTCGAACGGCGACTGCCGCAGCTGCGGCTTGAACATCCGCTCCCCCTGCGAGAAGTACTCCCACACCGGCCCGGTGACCACGTACCCCGTGCCGTCGGCGCGGCCGAGGATGTTGACCACGTCGCAGACCACCCCGGCGACGGGCCGGATGTCGTAGATCGTCAGGTCGGGCGGCCGGCGCAGCCCGTACGCGGCGGACATGTCGGCCGCGCCGAGCCGGACCGCGACGATCCGCGACCGGTGCTTGGCGAGCAGCCGCGCCACATCGTGCAGCATTTCCGCGCGGGACTCGGCGTACACCGCGTCCGGGCTCTCGATCACCGGCATCGCCAGCAGCCGCAGCCCGGTGCGGGCGGCGGTGTCGGCCAGCGCGTCCAGGAACGCTCCACCGTGCGCCGCGGTGAACTTCGGCAGCACGAACCCGGTCACCAGCTCGGCGGCGTCGCCGAGCCGGTCGGCCAGGTCGCCGATCTGCCGGGGGTCGCGGACGCGGACGAACAGCAGCGGCACCTGCGCGCCGCGCGCGTGCAGCGCCTGGAACCCGGCGACGAGGTTGGCCTCGCCGGCCGCGACCTCGTCGTCGCCGATCGCGTCCTCCAGGCACACGACCATGCTCATCACGCCCCGCCGCAGGGCGCGCTCGATGTCGGTGTCGAGGGCGGGCCGGGTGGCCGGGCAGTACAGCGTGGCACCCAGCGCCACCCCCAGCACCGCCGGGTCGTCGTGGCGGCCGAACGGGCGGGGGTGGCGGTAGAACAGGTGCTTGCGACGCGCGGCGTCGATGTGCTCGAAATGCCGCATGGAGCCCGTCAGACGCCCGGGGTCACAGGTGCGTCGCCACGGCCGGCAGCAGGTGCTGGAACGTGCGGCCGGTCGCCGTGGCGCCGATGGCCGTCATCGACCAGCCCTGCCCGTCCCGCGCCACCTTCGCCATGATCTGCGCGTTGTGCTGGCCGGCGCCGCTCAGGTCGTAGCGGGCGATCTCCTGGCCGGTGCTCTCGTCCACCAGGCGGCAGAACGCGTTGGCGATCTGGGAGAAGTCCTGCCCGGTGAAGGAGTTCACCGTGAACACGAGCTGGGTGACGTTGGCCGGGACGTTCTGCAGGTCGACGTTGATGACCTCGTCGTCGCCCTCGCCCTCGCCGGTCAGGTTGTCGCCGGTGTGCTGCACGGAGCCGTCCTTGCTGCGCAGCTGCCGGAACCACACCTGGTCGGCGAGGTTGCCGGCGGCGTCGAACAGCAGGCAGGACGCGTCCAGGTCGATGGACTGCGCCTTGCCCTTGCCGAACAGCCCCTTCTTGGGCACGGCGTCCCAGCCGAGCCCCATCCTGACGCGGGTGAGGGTGCCACCGCCGGGCTTGGCCAGCGATACCTTCTGCCCCTTCTGCAACGAGATTGACATCGGTCCGTCTCCTTTGATGATCGATGTGTGTCGCTGGGGTCGCGGTGGCCGGTCAGACGTTGCTGGAGTGCAGCTGCTTGTCGCCCTCGCCGCCGGCCGCCGGTCCGGAGGACGCCCCGTCGCCGTTCCGGTTGCGGACGACGGAGCTGGCGAACGCGGCGATGATCAGTCCGGCGCCCAGCCCGCCGGTGATCCACTCGGGCACGTGGTGGCCGATGCTGATCAGCATGCAGACCGCCAGGGCCCCGATCGCCCAGTGCGCGCCGTGCTCCAGGTACACGTACTCGTGCAGCGTGCCCTTGCGGACCAGGAACACCGTCAGCGACCGGATGTACATGGCGCCGATGCCGAGGCCCAGCGCGATGACGACGGGGTCGGTGCTGATCGCGAACGCGCCGATGACGCCGTCGAAGCTGAACGAGGCGTCCAGCACCTCCAGGTACAGGAAGAGGAAGAACCCGGCCTTGCCGGTGGCCAGCGCCAGCGAGCTCGGCCCGGACCTGCCGCCCTCCCCGGCCTCCTCGCCGTCCTCCTCCTCGTCGTCCTCGCCCGCCTCGGAGAACAGCTCCCCGAGGCCGTTCACGAGGATGTAGGTCACCATGCCGAGCACGCCGGCGATCATGACGCTGCCGGGGTCGTCGGCCGCCAGCCACGCGACGAACGCCAGCGAGCCGCCCGCGACGACGACCGCCAGCTGGTCCAGCTTCCCGATGCGGGCGAGCGGCCGTTCCAGCCACGGCAGCCACTTGTCGGCGCGCTCCTCGAACACGAAGTCCAGGAACAGCATCATCAGGAACATGCCGCCGAACGCCGCGATCATCGGGTAGGCGTCGTTCATCAGCTCGTGGTAGCGGTGCGAGTCGTTGAGCGCCAGGTCGAACGCCTCGTAGGGGTTCAGCTTGGCGGTGATCCCGACGATCAGCAGCGGGAAGACCAGCCGCATGCCGAACACCGCGATGGCGATGCCGATCGTCAGGAAGATCTTCTGCCAGAAGACGCTCATCCGGTCCAGCACCTTGGCGTTGACCACGGCGTTGTCGAACGAGAGCGAGATCTCGAGGACGGCCAGCACGGCGACCAGGGCGAGCCCGGTCGGCCCGTCGTACAGCAGGGCGAGGAGCAGGCCGACGACCGTGACGCCGAAGGACCACCCGAAGGTGCGAAGAATCATGCGCGTATCTCTGTTAGGGAAGGGCGGCCGGGCGTGGCGGCCGCGGGGCGGGGGCGCCGGCCGTCAGCCGACGTTCACGCCGAAGTCCATCGCGATGCCGGCGAGACCGGAGGCGTACCCCTGCCCGACGGCCCTGAACTTCCATTCACCGCCGTGCCGGTACAGCTCGCCGAAGACCATCGCGGTCTCGGTCGAGGCGTCCTCGGTGAGGTCGAAGCGGGCGAGCTCGTTGCCGTCGGTCCGGTTGACGATCCGGATGAAGGCGTTGCGGACCTGGCCGAAGCTCTGCTGCCGGTTGTCCGCGTCGTAGATGGAGACGGGGAAGACGATGCGCTCGCACTCGGGCGGCACCGCCCGCAGGTCGACGTTGATCGACTCGTCGTCGCCCTCGCCCTCACCGGTCAGGTTGTCGCCGGTGTGCTCGACCGATCCGTCCGGGCTCCTCAGGTTGTTGAAGAACACGAAGTGCTGGTCGGACATGACCTTGCCGGTGCTCGCGAGCATCAGCGCGGACGCGTCCAGGTCGAAGTCGGCACCCGTGGTGGCGCGGACGTCCCAGCCGAGGCCGACGGTGACCGCGGTGAGGTTGGGCGCGGCCTTCGTCAGTGAAACATTGCCGCCCTTGGCGAGTGAGACTCCCATGTACGGGCCTCTCCCTTCCCGTAGAACCTGATCAGATGTTGACGCCGAAGTCCATGGCGATGCCCGCCAGCCCGGACGCGTAACCCTGGCCGACCGCCCTGAACTTCCACTCGGTGCCGTTGCGGTACAGCTCGCCGAAGACCATCGCGGTCTCCATCGAGGCGTCCTCGGACAGGTCGTAGCGCGCCATCTCCGACCCGTCGGCCTGGTTGAGCACCCGGATGTAGGCGTTGCGGACCTGGCCGAAGTTCTGCCCGCGGCTGTCGGCGTCGTAGATGGACACGGCGAACGCCACCCGCTCGGCCGTGGCCGGCATCGCCCCGAAGTTGACCTTGAGCTGCTCGTCGTCGCCCTCGCCTGCGCCGGTGGTGTTGTCGCCGCTGTGCTCGACGGCGCCGTCCGGCGTGCGAAGGTTGTTGAAGAACACGAAGTGCTGGTCGGTGATGATCTTGCCGGAGGCGTCGAGGACCATGGCGGAGGCGTCGAGGTCGAAATCGGACCCGGTGGTGGTGCGCAGGTCCCAGCCGAGACCGACGGTCACCGCGGTCAGGCCGGGGGCCTGCTTGGTGAGCGAGACGTTGCCGCCTTTGCTCAGGCTGACGGGCACGATGGGCCTCCCAGATCGCATGCCGAAACGGACGGACGCCGACCCGGCGCCCAGCCTTATCGACGTAGCAGCGATGCTATCCGTTCCATCCTTTGCGGAGCGATGGCGAACATCATTGTGCTAGGGCACCGCCGGCCGGTCGTCCGGCACCGCTACCGGCCGCGCGCGTGCACGCAACCTGACCCTTTTGCGCAAGACTGGGGCTGGGACGAAGGGAGGCTGCGTTGCGGGGACCGGGTGACCAGCGCCGCCGGGGCGGCCGCGGGGGGCAGGCGGCTGCCGGGGCGATCGAGGCCAGGGAGGCGGCGGCCACCGCCTTCTACGACATGGACCAGGCGCAGAAGTACATCGACGGCCGCGTCACCGTGTTCGAGGACCTGGACGCCCAGGCCGCGGCGCCCGCGCGGCGGGAGTTCGCCGGGCTGTCCGAGGCGGCGGACGCCGCGTCCGTCGCCTACATCTCCGTCCTGGACGCCCACGACCTCGATGACCGGGACCGGTCACCGGCCGAGTACGACGCGGCGCGGCGCGCGTTCGTCGCGACCACCGAGCGGCTGCAGCAGATCACCCGGAACCTGAACGGCTTCGCCGAGCGCCTCGCCCCGCAGATGGCCCGGCTGGAGTCCGCCCTCGACCAGCTCCCGCCGCGGCTGGCCGCCGCCCGCGACGCGGTGGCCGCCGCCGACGCCGCCGTGGCCGCCGCGAAGGACGCCGGGATGGACGCCTCCGAGCCCGAGGCGGAACTGGAGCGCGCCAGGGAGGTCCTCGCCCAGCTCGGCTCGCAGGGGCTCGGCGGGCTCGGGCTGGACGGCGCGATCCGCAAGGCCGAGGAGGTCCGCGGCATCGCCGAGGGGGCGCGCGAGGCCGCCGCGGAGCTGCCGCAGCTGGCGCAGAAGGTCCGCAACTCGCTCGCCTCCGTCCGGACGCGGGTGGACGTCGTCGCGAACCGCGTGGGGCCGGTCAAGGAGGCGATGCGGGTCCTCGTGCGCGGCTACTCGCAGGCCTGCTGGCAGGACCTCAAGGGCGCCCCGGAGTCCATCGAGGCGGCGGTCGTCCGGGCCCGCGAGCGGCTGAACGAGGCGTCCGCGCACGCCGGCCGCACCGAGTGGAACGAGGCGCAGCGGGCGCTCACCGCGGCGCGCACCGAGCTGAACGCGGCCGACCGCCGGGCCGGGCAGGTCACCGGGCGGGTGGAGGACCTGAAGGCGGTCGCCGAGGACCCGTCCAAGCCCGCCGAGGGCGTGCGGTTCGCGGTGCGGGACGCGCAGCGGCTCGCGATGGCGCAGCCCGGAGGGCCGGCGCCCCAGCACGCGCGGGTCCTCGACTCGCTCGTCGAACGGCTGGAGAACGCGCCGAACCGGCTCACCGGTGCCCACCCGGACTACTGGGCCTACCTCCAGGAGCTGGAGTCCATCAAGACGGCCGCCGGCGACGTGGTGGCGCGCATACGAGCCGAACGCGCCGGTCAGGGGTAGCGGCTAGCCGAACGGCGTGTCTAGCCGAACAGCGTGTCGCCCCAGTAGCCGTCCTCGCCGACGCCGGGCGGGCACGCGTAGACGCCCGATCCGACGTGCTGGATGTACTCGTTGAGCGCGTCCGCCGCCAGCGAGTTCTGGATCCGGATGAAGCCCGTGCGCGGGTCGCGCTGGAAGGCGATGAAGAACAGGCCCGCCTCCAGCCGCCCGAGGCCGTCCGACCCGTCGGTGAACGAGTAGCCGCGCCGCAGGATCCGCGACCCCTGGTTGCTCTCGGGATGGGCCAGCCGGACGTGCGCGTCCGGCTTCATCCGCGCCAGGACGGGCTTGTCGCGCTCCTTGCGCTCCCCCACCGGCGCGCCCTCGCCCTTGTTCCTGCCGAAGATGTCCTCCTGCTCGCGCAGCGACGTCCGGTCCCAGGTCTCGATGTGCATGCGGATCCGGCGGGCGACGAGGTAGGAGCCGCCGGCCATCCAGTCGGCGCCCTCGCCCTTGCGGGCCCACACGTGCTCGTCGAGCAGCGCCCTGTCGTTCCCCCCGATGTTGTCGGTGCCGTCCTTGAACCCGAACAGGTTGCGCGGGGTCTGCGCGTCCGGCGTCGTCGAGGACGTCTTGCCGAACCCGAGCTGCGACCACCGGACCGCGACCACGCCGAAGCCGATGCGGGCCAGGTTCCGGATGGCGTGCACCGCGACCTGCGGGTCGTCGGCGCACGCCTGCACGGCGATGTCCCCGCCGCCGCGGGCGGGGTCCAGGGCGTCGCCCGGGAAGTGCGGCAGGTCGACCAGGGCGGGCGGGCGGCGCGCCTTGATCCCGAAGCGGTCCTTCCCGTCCTTCTCGAACAGCGTCGGGCCGAACCCGATCGTCAGCGTGAGCCGGGACGGCGGCAGCCCCAGCGCCTCGCCGGTGTCGTCCGGCGGCGCGACGGCGATCCCGCCCACCGCGCCGTCGCCGACGGGCCGTCCGGCGGTCATGGCGGCGGCCGCCTCCGTCCACTCCTTCAGCATGCGCACGAGCCGGTCGCGGTCGCCGGTCGTGACGTCGAACGCCGCGAAGTGCAGCCGGTCCTGGACGGGGGTGGCGATGCCCGCCTGGTGCGCGCCGCGGAACGCGATCGCGGCCCCCGCCCCGGAGTCCTCGTCCGCGGAGGCGACCCGGTCGAGCCCGGCCCCGGCGGCGGCGCCGACGAGCAGGCTCGCGCCGGAGAAGCCGAGCATCCTGCGCCGGGACAGCCCCGGCCGCGGCGCGGTCCCGTCGCCGGTCATCTCGCCACCGTCCTCTCGTCCCGCTACTTCGCCACGGCCTCGGCGAGCTTCGACAGGGGCTCGCCCAGGGCGTTCACCGCGTCGGCCAGCTCCTTGCGGTCGTCCTTGCCGACCTTGTCGTAGGACACGTAGCCGTCGCCCTTCGCGTGCTTCTTCAGCAGCGCGTCGACCTTGGCGAAGTTGGCGTCGAGGTCCGCGGCGAGCTGCGCGTCGCGCTCCTGGACGACCGGCTTGAGCAGCTCGTAGATCTTCCTGGCGCCGTTCACGTTCGCTTCGAAGTCGACGAGGTCGGTGTGGCTGAACGCCTCCTCCTCACCGGTGACCTTGCCGGTGGCGACCTCGTCCAGCAGTTCCTTCGCTCCGCCGGCCATGTCGTTGACCGGGTCGAGGGTGAGGCCGGGAAGCCGCGACTTGAGCACTTCGAGGTCCTTCAGCAGCTGGTCGCCGTACTTCTCCTTGCCCTTGACCGAGCCGTCCTTCCAGAGGGCCTTCTCCAGCAGGTGCCAGCCGGACCAGTCCTTCTTCTCCTCCGGCTTCAGGTCGGCCTCGCGGGCGTCGACCTTCGGGTCGATGTCGCCGAACTTCTCGGCGACGGGCTCGATCGTCTCCCAGCCGACGCGGGACGGCGCGTACAGCTCCTTGGCCTTCTCGACGTCGCCGGCCTCCACCGCGTCCACGAACGTCCGGGTCTTGGCGAGGGTGTCGTCGAGCTGCGCGATGACGAAGGCCTTGTAGTCGGCGGCGGCCTTGTCGAGCCGCTGGTCGCCGCCGCCCGCGGAGGCGCCGGTGACCGTGACGTTCTGGGACGGGCCCTTGCCCGTCTGCCCGGCGCTGCACAGCATCCGGTACTGCCCGGCGGGCAGGTTCACGACGAAGTCGACGCTGGTCCCCGGGCCGATGTTCTCCCGCTCGGCGAGGATCTTGCCGTCCGGCTTCAGGACCTCGAACTCGTTGACCTTCGAGCCCTCGTTGGTGACCTTGAAGGTGGTCTTGCCGGCGGGAAGGTCGGTCTTGGCCACCTCGCAGGTGTCGTCGGTGGCCGTGACGGCGATCGCGCCCGCCGCGTCCGCCTCGTCCCCGTCACCACCGCACGCCGCCAGGAGGGACATCGACACCGCGGCGGCGCCGGCGAGTGCGAGAACGGACACAGGACGCATGAGGGGCTCCAGGGGCGTGCAATTTGGTTAGGCAAACCTAACTTAGCGAAGCCCCGGCTCGCCAGGTCAAGCGCCCCCGCGACAGGGTGTCCTCCCTCGTCGCGGCCCCTGGGGGAAGGACGTCAGCGCGGCCGGTCGTGCAGGCCCATCGTGAGGTTGCGGGCGGCCATCGGCGGGCCGCCGGCCTGCGGCTCCCCGTACGGCGGGAGCTGGCCCTGCTGAGGCGGCTGCTGCTGGTACTGGGGCGCCTGCTCGCGCTGCTGCGCCGCGGGCTCGGCCCAGACGGCCGTCCCGTAGGCGCACACCTCGACACCGCCGCCCACCGCGGCGGTGTCGTACCGCATGCCGACCACCGTGTTCGCGCCCTTGCGGCGCGCCTCCTCGCCGAGCCGTTCCACCGCCTCCCGGCGCGCCGCGGCGAGGCTCATGCCCGGCTGCTCCCCGGTCACCCGGAACGTCGCACTGCTGCCGCCCTGCCCGGGGGCGGGCCCGCCGCCCTGAGCCGCCTGCACGGCCGTCCCGAGGACCTCCCCGAGGACGCTCCTGATCTCGTACCCCGCCACGCCATCAGTCGTCACGATCAGCATGACCACCACGGTAGGACACGGTCCGGACGAAATGCGACGTAATGACCAGATGACCAGGCACGGACACGGGAGGTCCTCCCGGCCCGCCGGCCGGGAGGACGCCCGTCAGTCGAGGTACTCCCGGAGCGTCTGCGCGCGCGAGGGGTGCCGCAGCTTCGCCAGGGTCTTGGACTCGATCTGGCGGATCCGCTCCCTCGTCACGCCGAACTCCCGGCCGACCTCCTCCAGCGTGCGCGGATGCCCGTCGGTCAGGCCGAAGCGCAGCTGGATGATGCGCTGCTCCCGGTCCGACAGGGTGCCGAGGATGTCCTCCAGCTGGTCCTGCAGGAGGATGAACGCCGCGGCCTCGATCGGGACCACCGCGTCCGCGTCCTCGATGAAGTCGCCGAGATCGGAGTCCTCCTCGCCGATCGGCGACTGCAGCGACACCGGCTCCTGGGCGATCCGCTGGATCTCCACGACCCGGACGGGCGACAGCCCCATCTCCAGGCCGATCTCCTCCGGGGTGGGTTCGCGGCCGAGGTCCTGGTGCATCTGGCGCTGCACCCGGACCAGCTTGTTGATGGTCTCCACCATGTGGACCGGGATCCGGATCGTCCGGGCCTGGTCGGCGATGGCCCGGGTGATCGCCTGCCGGATCCACCAGGTGGCGTAGGTCGAGAACTTGAACCCCTTCGTGTAGTCGAACTTCTCGACCGCGCGAATCAGTCCGAGATTTCCCTCCTGGATGAGGTCGAGGAAGAGCATTCCCCGGCCCACGTAGCGTTTCGCGATCGAGACCACCAGCCGCAGGTTGGCCTCGATCAGGCGTTGCTTCGCACGCATCCCCTCGCGGGCGAGCAGTTCGAGGTCGATCAGTTCGCCGCGGGCGAGGACGGCGGTACGCGCCATCTTCTCCTCGGCGAACAGTCCCGCCTCGATCGATTTCGCGAGTTCTACTTCATCTTCTGCCGTGAGAAGCGGTACGCGACCGATCTCTCTCAGGTAGATCCGAACCAGGTCGCTCGTCGGCGCCCGCTTGCCGAGGTCTCCCTCATCCGCTCGCGCGACGTCCTCGGTCTCCTGCTGAGACTCGAGAACCTCCACCCCCTGCTCTGCGAGCATCCGGACGACCCTTTCCAGGGAGTCGTCCGGCAAGTCCGAGCGATCGAGCGCGGCAGCGACGTCCTCGACGGTCACACCGCCGCGTTCTCTGCCACGTGCGACGAGGTCCGCCACCTGATCAACCGATGGCGCCTCGCTTGGCAGCACCGAAGGGCCCACGCAGACAGTCTGCGTCAAATGGAGCCAAGATCACAGGACCTATTTTTGCGTCCGTTGACCTACTGCGCCCCAAGTCCCCTCTCCCGCAACACCCGTCGCTGCCGCTCAAGTGCGACAAGGTCGCCGAACAGCTTCTTGTACTCGTCGCCGGCCTCGGCCGGATTCAGCCGCCCGAGTTTAGATTTGGCGTCGGCGATCATGCGGGTGAGCTGGCGTTCCTGTATTCGGGCCAGCAGGTCCGCGGCATAACGGTCGTCCGCTTCCTGGGCGGATCGGACCGGCTCCACCCCGAGCTTGGTGATCAGGTCCCTGACCTGGTCGTTCGGCGCGCGCTCCAGGAGCAGCGCGACCCACTCGGCGACGCTCCCGGCCGCCGTCACACCGCCTGCCTCGGCGATCACCGCCCGCACCGCCGCGTGCGGCGGGGCGAGGAACGCGCCGGCCGGGACCTCCTCGAACCCCGGCCCGAGCAGCGCCGGGCGCTGGACGGCCAGTTTCAGCAGTTCGCGCTCGCGCTGGACCTCGGGGTCGGCCGGGTCGAACGCCGGACGCGGCGGCGCCGGCGGCTCGCCGCCCGGCCCGTCGCGCCCGTCGCGCCCGTTACGGCCGCGGCCGTACCCGTCCTGGGGCCGGCCGTTCCCGTTCTGCGCACGGCCGTTTCCGGCCTGCGGGCGGCCGCTTCCGGCCTGGGAGCGGCCGTGCCCGCGGGCGGCGAGCTCCCGGACGCGGCGCAGCACGAACTGCTCGTCCATGATGCCGAGCCAGCGGTCCAGGTTGACCGCGTACATCTGCCGGCGGGAGCGGTCCTTGATGGCGGCGACCACCGGGGCCGCCGCGTCCAGCGCGCTCAGCCGCCCCTCGACCGTGTCGAGGTCGTACTGCTCGATCGTGCTGCGCACCGCGAACTCGAACAGCGGCAGCCGGGACGCCACGAGGTCGCGCACCGCCGCGTCGCCGTGCCGGATCCGCAGGTCGCACGGATCGAGCCCGTCCGGCTGGACGGCCACGAACGTCTGCGAGACGAACTTCTGCTCGTCGTCGAACGCGCGCAGCGCCGCCTTCCGCCCGGCGGCGTCGCCGTCGAAGGTGAAGATCACCTCGCCGCGGAACTCGTCCTGGTCCATCAGCAGCCGGCGCAGCACCTTGATGTGGTCGTCGCCGAACGCCGTCCCGCTGGTGGCGATCGCCGTCGGGACGCCCGCCAGGTGGCAGGCCATCACGTCGGTGTAGCCCTCGACGACCACGGCCTGCCGCCGCCGCGCGATCTCCTTCTTCGCGAGGTCGGCCCCGTAGAGCACCGAGCCCTTGTGGAACAGCGGCGTCTCCGGGGTGTTCAGGTACTTGGGGCCGTCGTCGTCCTCGTAGAGCCTGCGGGCGCCGAAGCCGATGACGTCGCCGGACAGGTCGCGGATCGGCCACATCAGCCGGCCGCGGAACCGGTCCATCGGGCCGCGGCGGCCCTCCTTGGCGAGCCCGCCGGCGACGATGTCGCGGTCGGCGAAGCCGCGGCCGCGCAGGTGCCGGACCAGGCCCTCCCACTCGCGGGGGGCGAAACCGACGCCGAAGCGCTCGGCGTCGGCCTGCTCGAAGCCCCGCTCGGCCAGGAACGTCCGGCCGATCATGCCCTCGGGCGAGGCGAGCCGCTCCGCGTAGTACTCGGCGGCGGCCTTGTGCGCCTCGATGAGCCGGGCGCGCTGCCCGCCGTCCTGCCGGGGGCGGCGCCCGCCGTCCTCCTCGTAGCGCAGCTGGATGCCGGCCTGCGCGGCGAGCCGCTCCACCGACTCGCTGAAGGACAGGTGCTCGATCTCCTGGACGAACTTGATGACGTCGCCGCCCGCCTCGCAGCCGAAGCAGAAGTACAGCCCGCGTGCGGGCGTCACGTTGAACGACGGCGACTTCTCGTCGTGGAACGGGCAGAGGCCCTTGAGGTTGCCGCCGCCCGCGCTGCGCAGCTGCAGGTACTCGCCGATCACGTCGGCGATGGACGAGCGCTCCCGCACGAGCGCGATGTCCTCATTGCGAATCCGGCCTGCCACGACCAAGGAGTCTACGGCGGCCTCACGACATCGCGGGCATCACATCGGAACCCGGCATGGGCGCGCTCCCGGCCCGCAGCGGGACCGGGAGCGCACCCATGTTCATCGCGCCGGTCTCACCGGACGCGGAACCGGTCGAACAGCCGGTACATGAACTCCGTGCCCTGCTTGAGCGCCTCGACGGTGATGCGCTCGTCGTTGCCGTGCATGGCGATCAGCTGGTCGTTGTCCAGCACGTACGGGTAGACGCCGTAGCCGGGGACGCCCTTGGACGTCCAGGGCCCGAGGCTCGTCCCCGCCTCGAACAGGGCGGGGGCGAAGACGGCGCCCGGGTAGGTCTCGGCCGCGGCCTCGCCGATCGCGGTGTACAGCGGCGAGTCGAGGCTGGACGGCTGCCTGGCCCAGGTCTCGTCCAGCCGCTTGAGGGCGTCCTCCTCCGACTCCCCCGGGTTGCCGGCGAGCTTGACGGTGACGTCGCGGTCCGCGAGCCGCTTGCGGAACGCCGCCAGGAAGTCGCGGGGCCGCTGGCCGCCGGGCACGCCCCGGCAGTTGACCCGGAGGGTGGCGGAGGACGGGATGACGTTCTCCTTGTACCCCGCCTCCTCGATGACGAAGGAGTGCGTGGTCCGCAGGAGCGCCTGGTGCAGCCACGGGTAGGAGCTGCGCTTGACCACGAGCGCCGCCGCCCGCTCGCGGGCCGGCTGCGACCGCGCCGACAGCAGCAGCCGCAGCGCCCGCTCGAACGGGCCGTCGTCGGTGGCCTTGGCCAGGGCGCCGAAGTACTCGCGGGTGACGGGCGTGAGGGCGACGGGCGCGAGCCAGGTGTCGATGTCGGTCACGGCGCGGGAGAGCCTGGCGATCGCGGACTCGGGGTTGGGCTTGGACGAGTGGGTGGCGGTGCCGTCGGCGACGAGGTCGAGGTTGAAGTAGACCTTGTCCTGGCGCGTCACCGTGATGAGCATCGGCGTCCTGCGGTCCTTCTGGGCGAGGAACCAGCCGCCCTCGGTGAGGACCATGCCGGCGTTGATCTTGTCCCAGTGGTTCTGGGCGAGCCAGCCGGAACCGTACTGCCCGGCCTCCTCGTCGCAGTCGGTGAGGACGATGATGTCGCGGTCGAACTTCGCGCCCTCCTTCACGTGCCGCAGCAGGGCCGCGATGTTGGCGGAGTTGGCGCCCTTCATGTCGAGGGCGCCGCGGCCGTAGATCTCGCCGTCCTTGACGACCCCGGCGAACGGGTCGACGGACCATTTGTCGCGTTCCACGGGCACGACGTCGGAGTGCCCGAGCAGGAGCAGCGGCGGCGCCGCGGTGGTGCCCTTGATCCGGGCGATGAGGTGGACGTTGTCCTTCTTGGGCGTGGGGATGATCTCCGCGGGCACGTTCGCGGAGTCCCAGACCGCCTTCAGCATCTCGGCGTGCGGCCGGGTGACGCCGCCCTCGCCGAAGTTCTGGGTGTCGAAGGACAGCATCTTCTTCAGCAGGGCCAGCGGGTCGAGATCGGCGGGGGCGGGCGCGGCGGGCACGCGTCCGCGGGAGGGCGCGGCGGCGGCGGTGCCGCCGGCGAGGACGCCGCCGGTGAGCAGGACGGCGCCCGCGCCGCCGCGGCGCAGGAAGGTTCGGCGGGTGACGGGGGTCGGGGAGTCGGACACGGGAGCTCCTCCTTCGCTGGGCGGGAGCGCCCCGGGGGACCGCGGAGCGCTCCCGGACCGTGGCGGACGCGGCCGCGCTACCGGAACGCGGCGACGACCTCCACCTCGACGAGCCAGCCTGACACGGGAAGGTTCTCGATCTCCAGAGGGACGCGTGATGGACGTGCGGCATTGGCGTACATGGGAGGTGCGGGAGGCGCGGTGCCGACCGGGACCTTGACGGGCGCGCCGGTGGACAGGTCGGTGTCGGCGAAGTACTGCCGGTAGGCGCGGTTCCATATCGGGGCGCCGCGGCGGCCGCATGGCCGGACTCGGCCGGGCCGACGGGCTGTAACCCCGGATTTACTCTGGACAACCTCGACCGTCGCGCGGTGTGATGACGGACCGAAGATTCACCCACCACCAGGCGGCCCCGATGACGGATGTTGTGCTCGACGGCGTCGACAAGGTGTACCCCGGCGGGCAGACGGCCGTCCGGAACGTCCGCCTGCGGATCAACGACGGCGAGCTGTTCGTCCTGCTCGGGCCGTCCGGGTGCGGCAAGTCGACCATCCTGCGGATGATCGCCGGGCTGGAGGAGATCACCAGCGGCGACCTGTGGCTGAACGGGATCGTCGCCAACGCGCTGCCGCCGCGCGAGCGGAACGTGGCGATGGTCTTCCAGGAGGGGGCGCTCTACCCGCACCGCACGGTCAAGGGCAACATGATGTTCCCCCTGGAGGTGTCGGGGGACGACCGGGCCGAGGCCAGCGCGAAGGTCGTCGAGCTGGCCCGCGCGCTCGGCATCAACACGATGATCGACCGGATGCCGGGCACGCTGTCGGGCGGCCAGCGGCAGCGGGCGGCGATCGGGCGGGCGCTGATCCGCGAGCCGTCGCTGTTCCTGATGGACGAGCCGCTGTCGAGCCTGGACGCGGGGCTGCGCGCCGAGCTGCGCGTCGAGATCGCCGCGTTGGTCCGCTCCACCGGCACCACCACCGTCTACGTCACGCACGACCAGATCGAGGCCATGACGATGGCCGACCGGATGGCGGTGCTGCGCGACGGCGTCCTGGAGGACGTCGGCACCCCCGAGCAGATCTACGAGGACCCGGCGACGGTGTTCGTGGCCGCGTTCCTCAGCTCGCCGCCGATCAATCTGATGCAGGCCACGCTGTGGGCCGTCGAGGGCGAGGGCCTGCTGCTCGACTTCGGGCCGCAGCGGCTGATGCTGCCGTGGAACGATCCCCGCGCGTCCGCGCTGATCAGCCACCACGGGCGGCCGGTGATCGTGGGCGTCCGCCCCGACACGCTGATGCCGATCGCCCCCGGCTCGCCGGCCCCGCACGGGAGCGTCCTGTCCGGGCAGGTCCGCGCGCTGGAGTTCCATGGGCACGAGTGGCTCGCCTACGCCGAGGCGGGCATCCCCACGGTCGACGCGACCGAGGTGGGGCGGCCGGAGGCTCCGCCGGCCCGCGAGCCGGACCGGACCGGCCTGCGCGGGCGCCTGCGGGAGATGCTCGGCCGCCCGTCCGGCGATGAGGAGTACACCGAGGAGCACGCCGGCCACCACCGGCGGTCCGACCTGGTGTTCCGGATCGCGCCGGGCGGCCGTCCCGATCGCGGCGACCATGTCGCGCTGACCGTCGACTTCGGCCGGGTGCTGTTCTTCGGCGCGGACGGCCGGCGCGTCACCCCCGTCCAGCGGTAGTCAGGCCACGATCCGGCTCAGCCGCCGCAGGCCCTCGTCGATGGCGGGCGGCGGCGCGGCCCCGTACCCGAAGACCAGCCCCGGGACCGGCGGCGCGGACACCGCGAACTCCGAGAGCGCGAACAGGCCGATGCCCGCCTCCAGCGCCCGCGCGGCGATCGCGGCGTCGTCCGTCCCGGCCGGGAGGGTGGCGCTCAGGTGCAGCCCGGCCTCGGACGGGACGAGGGTCAGCCGGTCGCCCATCAGCCCGCCGACCAGGCCGGCGACGCGCTCGTGCCGGGCCCGGTACTCGCGGCGCGACCTGCGCAGGTGCCGGGCGAGCAGGCCCTCGTCGATGAACCGGGCCAGCGCCGCCTGCGCGGGCAGCTCGGCGTGCCAGGACGACACGTAGCGCGCCATCCGGAACGCGTGGTGCAGCGCCGGCGGCACGACGACGAAGCCGAGCCGCAGCACCGGCCGCATGACCTTGGAGAACGTGCCGGTGTACAGGACGCGGCCGTCCCCGTCGAGGCTCTGCAGCGGCTCGACCGGCCGGCCCCCGTAGCGGTACTCGGTGTCGTAGTCGTCCTCGACGATCACCACGTCGCGGCGCCGCGCCCAGCCGAGCAGCGCCCGGCGCCGCGGCAGCGACATCGGCATGCCCAGCGGGAACTGGTGCGACGGGGTGACGTAGACGGCCCGCGCGTCCTCGGGGAGCGCGTCGACGCGCAGGCCCTCGGCGTCGACCGGCACCCCGCGCACCCGCATCCCGGCCGCGGTGAGCAGCATCCGCACGGGCGGGTAGCCGGGGTCCTCGACGGCGACGACGTCGCCCGGTTCGAGCAGCACCCGGACGATGACGTCGAGCGCCTGCTGGACGCCCGCGGTGACGACGATGTCGGCGCCGGCCGCGCGCACCGAGCGCGACACGCCGACGTGCCGGGCGATGGCGTCCCGCAGGGCGGGCAGGCCCGCCGGGTCGCCCGCCGACGCGGGATCGCCCAGCGCCGACGGCCGGAGCACCCCGGCCATGATCCGCCGCCACGCCTCGTACGGGAACAGCGTGACGTCGGGCAGCCCGACGCGGAAGTCCCATCTGATGCCCTGCATCCGCGCGGGCCAGGCCGACACCTCGTCCCACACCCGGCGCGGCCGCAGCGGCGAGGCGGCGGGCGCGCCGCGCGGGGCGGACCCGGTCTCCCGGACGAACGTCCCCGCCCCCACCCGGCTCGTGAGGAAGCCTTCGGCGGCGAGCCGGTCGTAGGCGACGCCGACCGTGTTGCGGGAGATCGCGAGGCGCCGCGCCAGCTCCCGCGTCGGCGGCAGCGCGTCGCCCGCGCGGAGCCGCCCGTCCAGGATCGCGGCGCGCAGCTGGCGGTAGATCTGGCCGGCGATGTCGCGGCGGCCCACCAGGCTGACGTGCAGATCCACGGCGCCGACCCTAGATCGGCTCAGTCGTTTCCCGCAATTTTGGCCCTTTACCTGGTCCTCTGCCGGTTCCTAGCGTGAGCGGCATGGATCTGCTCACCGAACTGCTCAGCACCGATTTCCGCCCGCTGGACCGGAGGGCGGCCGACCTCTATCTGGCCGCCGTCGCGCAGGTGAAGCCGGACGCGCTCACGCTGCCCACGCCCTGCCCCGACTGGACCCTGCACGGCCTCCTGCGCCACCAGGTCGGCCAGGACGAGGGCTTCGCCGCCGCGGCACGGGGCGACGGCGGCCGCCTGTCCCGCTGGCGGGGCGGCGACCTCGGCGACGACCCCTACGAGGCCGCGAAGGCCTCCGCCGATCTGGTGGCCCGCGCGTTCACCGACGTGGCGCTGGACGCCCAACTCGTCCTTCCGGAGATCCGCGACGGCGGCGCCTTCCCCGCGTCCCTGGCGATCAGCTTCCACTTCGTCGACCTGGTCATCCACGCGTGGGACGTCGCGGCCACGATCGGTGTCCCGTGGGAGCCCCCGGAGGACCTGGTGGACGCGGCGCTGAAGGTCGCCGCGATCGTCCCCGAGGACGGCCGCGGTCCCGGCGAGCCGTTCGCCCCGTCCGTCCCCTCCCCGGACGGCGCGCGGCCGGATGACCGGCTGCTGCGCATGCTGGGCCGCACGTCCGGGTGGCGGTGACCCGTTAGACCGAGGCGGTGGCGGGGGTGCAGAGCGCCGCGGCGTCCCGGTAGTAGCCGATCTTCGTCTTGATCTGCTCCTGCTGCGCGCGCAGCGTCGCGATCTGCTCCTCGACCCGGCGGTCGTGCTCCTGCAGCAGTTCGAGCCGCTCCTGGACGGTCTCGCCTCCGCCGCGGGCCAGCTCGGAGTAGCGCAGCATCTCGGCGATCGGCATCCCGGTGCCGCGCAGGCAGCGCAGCATCCCGAGCCACTGAAGGTCGCTGTCGCTGAACACGCGCCGCCCGGACGCGTTCCGCGCGATCCCGGAGAGCAGCCCGATCTTCTCGTAGTAACGCAGCGTGTCGATACTGAAACCGCTCTTCTCGGCGGTCTCGGCGGGAGAGTAGTGACTCACGTCTCCCAGGATCGCACCTGGAGTGCACTCCAGGTCAACGCCGGCCGCCGCACTTGACCTGGAGTGCGCTCCAGGTCACAGAGTGGGAAGGGACAGCCGAGAGAGCACTGCGACACGTGAGGGACGACGGCCATGCGCGTTGGACTCCAGATTCCGAGCTTCACCCACCCCGGCGGCCCCGAGGAGATCGCCCCGACGTTCGGGCGCATGGCCCGCGAGGCCGACCAGGGCGGGCTGCACTCGCTGTGGGTGATGGACCACTTCTTCCAGATCCGCGGCGTGGGGCCCTCGGAGGACCCGATGCTCGAGGGCTACACCGCGCTCGCCTACGCGGCCGCGCTCACCGAGCGGATCTCGCTCGGGACGATGGTCACCGGCGTGACGTACCGGGAGCCCGGCATCCTGGTCAAGACGGTGACGACGCTGGACGTCCTGTCGGGCGGGCGGGCCTGGCTCGGCATCGGCGCGGCGTGGAACGAGGAGGAGTCGCGGGGCCTCGGCGTCGCGTTCCCGCCCACCGCGGAGCGTTTCGAACGGCTGGAGGAGACGCTGCGGATCGCCCGCCAGATGTGGGAGGGCGACGAGGCGCCGTTCGAGGGCGAGCACTACAGGCTGGAGCGGCCCCTGAACTCGCCGCCCGCGCTGCGGCGCCCGCACCCGCCGATCCTCATCGGCGGAGGCGGGGAGAAGAAGACGCTCCGGTTCGTCGCGAAGTACGCCGACGCGTGCAACCTCTTCGACGGTGACGAGCTGCCGCACAAGCTGGACGTGCTGCGGGAGCACTGCGAGCGCGAGGGCCGCGACTACGACGAGATCGAGAAGACCGCGCTGACCCTCCTCGAGGGCACGCCCTCGGCCGACCAGGCCGCCGACGCGATCGGGCGGCTCGCGGAGAAGGGCGTCGACCACGCGATCTTCTCGCAGGGCACCGGGCAGGACCTCGCTCCCGTCCTCGGCGAGGCCCTCACCCAGACCGAGAAGATCGTCCCGGCCGGGCGCTGAGCGACCGCGTCAGACCGCGGCGGGGGTGAACACCCACTTCTTGTACGACCAGTAACGGAACGCCGAGCCGAGCCCGACGCCGGCGAGCAGCCCGAGGTTGTAGGCGACGCCGCCGTGGAGGCCGAGGGTGTAGTAGGTGAAGCCGGTGCACAGCACCTGGATCAGCAGGCCGACGCCGTTCAGCGCGAAGAAGATCGCGACCTCCCGGCCGGAGCCGTCGCTGTCGCGGTGCCGGAACGTCCAGAAGCGGTTGAGCAGGTAGGAGGACAGCGTGGACACCACGGCCGGCACGGCGACGCTGGTGACCGGGCTGCCGCCGAGCCACGCGCGCATCAGGTTGGCGCCGAAGATCATGATCAGCGTGCCGACGCACCCCACGAAACCAAAACTGAGCAGTTCACGGAGGAATGTCCGGTACGCCGGGGCGGACGAGACCGTTTTGGCGGGTCTCGACCGCTGCATGGTGTCCACCCGCCCAGACCTTACCTGAGTAGGACATATACGGAAGTCGCAGGCCGGTCAGAGATCAGGATCGGTGACGGGCTTGCGACCGGCCGTGTCGGCGGCGGTGTCGGTCGCCGGGGCGGCCGCCGGGGCCAGCAGGACGATCAGCCCGGCCAGCGCCACCGGGACGGCCAGCGCCCACGTCAGCCCCACGCCCTGCGCGACGAATCCGATGACCGGCGGGCCGCCGAGCAGGCCGAGATAGCCGACCCCGGTGACCCGGGAGATCCCGGCCGCGGCGGGCACGCCGGGGATGTTGCCGGCCGCGCTGAACGTGACGGGCGCCACCACCGCGACCCCGAGGCCGAACAGTGTGAATCCGGCCACCGCCGCCGTCGGGTCGCCGGCCGCGAGGCCCAGCCCGAGGCCGAGCGCGGCGACCAGCGACCCCGCCCGCAGCACCCGGACCGGCCCGAACCGCGCCACCACCTGGTCACCGGTGAGCCGCCCCACCGTCATCGCCACCGCGCACCCGGCGTAGCCGAGGCCCGCGACGCCGGGCCCGGTGCCGAGGTTCTCCCGCAGGTGGATCGCGCTCCAGTCCGCCATGGCGCCCTCGCCGACGAACGAGCACAGCCCGATCACGCCGAGCATGAGCAGCGGCCACCGGGACCGGGGCCCGGCGGCGACCGCCGCGCCGTCCGTCTCGGGCAGGGCGTCCGCGGAACGGTCCAGCAGGTTCCGGCAGGACGCCAGGACCAGCACCGCGAGGACGGCGGAGGCCACCGCCAGATGCAGCGGCACGGGCACCTCCGCGTGGGCGGCGCCCGCACCGGCCAGCGCGGCGAGCAGCGTCCCGATGCTGTAGGAGCCGTGCAGTCCGGACATCAGCGGGCGGCCGTACCCGCGCTCGACGGCCACGCCCTGCGCGTTCATCGCCACGTCCATCAGGCCGAGAGAGGCGCCCATCAGCAGCAGGGCGACGATCAGCGCGCCGAGGTTCCAGGCGAGGCCGAGCGGCGGCAGCGACACCGCGCAGGCGACACCGGCACCGGCCGTCGCCGGCCGGCTCCCCCACCGCGCGATGATCGGGCCCGCGAACCGCACCGCCGCGACGACGCCGGCGGGCGCGCCGAGCAGCGCCACGCCCATCGCGCCCTCACCCAGCCCGAGATGCTCCTTGATCTGCGGGATGCGGGCGACCCAGGCGGCGCCGAGCAGGCCGTGCGCGGCGAACACCAGCGTCACCGCGACACGGGCACGTCGTAACGCGGCGAGATTCTCCGTGACCACCGGCCCGACTGTACGTGCCCAACGCGCCGCCCTCACATCGGAGCCGCCCTCACACCAGATCGGCGAGAGGCACGGCGGCGTCGGCGAGACGGGCCGCGTCCACCGGCCGCCCGGAGCGGATCAGCGCCTGGACGTCCCCGGTGACGTCCCAGACGTTGACGTTCATCCCGGCGACGACCCGGCCGCCCGACAGCCAGAACGCGATGAACTCGCCTCCCTCGGGGTCGCCGCGGTACACGATCTCGTCGTACTCCCCCGGCGCCGCGACGCCCGACATCTCCATCCCGAGGTCGTACTGGTCGCTGAAGAAGTAGGGGACCCGGTCGTAGACGACGTCCTGGCCGAGCATGGCGCGGGCGGCGGCGGGCCCGCCGTTCAGCGCGTTCGCCCAGTGCTCCACGCGGATCCGGCGGCCGAGCAGCGGGTTGTAGGCGTTGGCGGCGTCCCCGGCCGCGTAGATGTCGGGGTCGGACGTGCGCAGCGACTGGTCGACGAGGATCCCGTCCGACACCTCCAGCCCGGCGGCCTCCGCGATCGCGGTCACGGGCCTCACCCCGATGCCGACGACCACCACGTCCGCGGGCACCTCGGCGCCGCCCGAGGTGACGACGGCCGACACCTGCCCGGCGCCCCAGAAGCCGGCGACGCCCTCGTCCAGCCGCAGGATGACGCCGTTGCGGCGGTGCAGGTCGGCGAACCTGGCGCCGAGCTCGGGCCCCATCGCGGCGTGCAGCGGCGTCGGCTCCGGCTCGATGATCGTCACGTCGTTGCCGTAGGAGCGGGCGGCCGCGGCGGTCTCCAGCCCGATCCAGCCCGCCCCGGCCACCACGACCCGCCGCCCGCCGTGCGCGAGCGCCTGCTTCAGCGCCGCCGCGTCGGCCATCGTCCGGAGGTAGTGGATGCCCTGGAGCTTGGACCCGGGGACGTCCAGCCGCCTCGGGGCGGCGCCCGTCGCCAGCAGCAGCCGGTCGTAGGAGACCGGTTCCTTGGAGGACAGCCTGACCTGGTGCGCGCCCCGGTCGATCGACGCGACCGACATGCCGACCCGCAGCTCCACGTCGTGCTTGTCGTACCAGTCCGCCTCGTGGACGTGCGCCTTCTCGCGCGGCTCCTTGTCCAGCAGGAAGCCCTTGGACAGCGGCGGCCGCTCGTAGGGCCGCTCGATCTCCTCCCCGACGAGGACCACTCTGCCCGCGAAGCCCTCCTCGCGCAGCGTCTCCGCCGCCTTGGCACCCGCCAGGCCGGCACCGGCGATGACGAACGTCTCCTCGGGCATGGCGACCTCCTGTAGTTGACCTGTAGCTATCCCTACAGCGGCCTCCGTAACGAGACAAGGGCCGCCGATGGGCGCGTCGGGGCATGTTCCTCCCCCGCTAACGCCCCCTGGAGGTCAGCGCGAGCGATCGCCCAGCATGCGGTGCCGGGCCACCGCGGACAGGTCGGTCAGCGAGGCGATCTGGTCGATCACGGCGCGCAGCCGGGCCGCGTCGTCCCCGGCGTCCACGAACGCGTCCTGGAACCCGGGGTCGAGGGTGCCGGGCGCCCCGGCCAGCATCATCTCGGCCAGCTCGGTGATCAGCGTCCGCTGGCGGGCCCTGATCTCCTCGTGGCTGATCCACACGTAGTGCGCCGTGATGCCCTTGAGCAGCGCGTTCTCCAGCCGCTGCACGCGCGGGACGATCAGCTCGGCCGCGTACCGGGTCAGCGGGCGGTCGCCGTAGGCCTCCCGGGTGGCGGTCTCGGCGGCCAGGCAGAACCGCCCGATGAGGGTGCTGGTCAGGTTCTTCAGGGCGGCGAGGCTGCGCGGGGTGCCGTCGTAGCGGTCCGGCCAGCACGGCTCGGCCAGCAGCGCCGCGAAGCACTCCTCCAGCTCCGCCGGCGCGGCGTCCGGGCAGTACAGCTTGGCCGCCGTGGCGGCGACCAGGCGGCGCTCGGCGCGATCGGCGAGCCGGACGAAGTCGACGTGCCCGGCGACCAGCGCGTCCTCCAGGTCGTGGACGGAGTAGGCGACGTCGTCGCTCCAGTCCATGACCTGGGCCTCGAAGCACGTCCGCCCCGGCTCGGCGCCCTCCCGGACCCAGCGCGCCACGTCGACGTCGTCGTCGTAGACGCCGAACTTGCCGTTCACGGCCTCCGCCTGGGACCACGGGTACTTCATCGCGGCGTCCAGCGCGGCCCGGGTCAGGTTGAGCCCGACGCTGCGGCCGTGCAGCGGCGGGCCGTCCGGCGCGAACGACTTGGGCTCCAGCCGCGTCAGGACGCGCAGGCTCTGGGCGTTGCCCTCGAAGCCGCCGCAGTCGCGGGCGACGATGTCGAGCGCGTACTCGCCGTTGTGGCCGAACGGCGGGTGCCCGATGTCGTGCGACAGGCAGGCCGTCTCCACCAGGTCGGGGTCGCAGCCGAGCGACTTGCCCAGCTCGCGGCCGACCTGCGCGCATTCGAGCGAGTGGGTGAGCCGGGTGCGCAGGCTCTGCACGGTGTCGGCGGCGGCGTCCGCGCCGGGCGAGGCCACCTGCGTCTTGGCGGCGAGGCGCCGCAGCGCCGCGCTGTGCAGCACGCGGGCGCGGTCGCGCTCGAACGCCGTCCGGTCGCGGCGCTTGGCGGGCTCGGGCGCCCACCGCCGCCGGTCGCGGTCCGCATACCCCTGGTTCGCGTTGGTCGTCATGGCCCTATCCAGGGTAAAGGGGTGCGGTGGGCGTCAGCCGCCCGGCGAGGCGGGCGGGGCGGGGGAGGCCGTCTCGGAGGGGTCGATGCGGATGCGCTTGACGGTCTCGTCCGGCACCTGGACGCTCTTGCCGAGCAGCACGTACGACAGGTACCCGCCGGTCTCCCGGAGGATGTAGTTGAACTGGGTGTCGCGGGTCTGCACGCTCGGGCCGCTGCGGGTCGGCGAGGCGGCGGCCTTGACGCCGTTGTCCTCGGCCATCTTCTTGGACCGCAGCCCGTGCCACGGGTCGGTGACGATCACCCCGGACGACCAGTGGTGCCGGTCGAACTCCTTGCCCACGGCCTTCATGCTCTCCAGCGTGTCACGCCCCACGGGCACCGCGAAGACCCTGGACGCGGGCACTCCGCCCTTCTCGATCAGCCAGGTGCGGCCGGCGCCCGCCTCGGTGTAGTTGTCGCCGGGGGCCTTGCCGCCGACGGTCACGATGGCGGGCGCGACGCCCTTGCGGTAGAGGTCGAGGGCGTGCTGGAGCCGCCACTGGAGCGTCGGGGACGGCTCCCCGTTGTACTGCGCGGCGCCGAGCACGATGATCGCGTCGGAGCGGGGCCGCTCGTCCTGCCGGGCCTGGAACCAGATCCGCGCCCCGACGACGGCGGGCGTCAGCACGGCGATCGCCAGCAGCCCGGCGACGATGCTCAGCGGGACGGTGATCCACCGCGACCTGCGGCGCCGGACGCGCTTCTTCGGCTCGGAGGCCTCGTCCCCGGGCTCGTCCGCTCCGCGGTCGTCAGGCGGCGGCTCCGGCATTTCCACTTCCAACGTCATCGCATCGGACACGTTAGTGAGATGGTCCGGCACGTGTGCCAGGTTCGCCAGGTCGCCGTGTGGCGTTAATCCCATTCCTTCCCAGGCGGCCCGCCGGGACGAGACGTGCGGCGGGCCGCCCGGGAAGGGCGCTCAGCGGCTGTCGCTGCCGCCGGACGCCGCGCCCGCCTCGATCGCCGCGATCGCCGCGCGGCCCGCCTCCAGCCGGGCGACGGGGATGCGGAACGGCGAGCAGGACACGTAGTCGAGGCCGACCTCGTGGCAGAAGTGCACCGAGTCGGGGTCGCCGCCGTGCTCGCCGCAGATGCCGAGCTTGATGCCGGGACGCGCCCGGCGCCCCTCCTCCGCGGCGATCCGGACCAGCCGCCCGACGCCCTCCCGGTCGAGGGTCTCGAACGGCGACACCCCGAAGATGCCGAGCTCCAGGTACCGGGAGAAGAACGCCGCCTCGACGTCGTCCCGGGAGAACCCCCAGGTCGTCTGGGTGAGGTCGTTGGTGCCGAAGGAGAAGAACTCGGCGGCCTCGGCGATCTGCCCGGCGGTCAGCGCGGCCCGCGGCAGCTCGATCATGGTGCCGATCAGCGCGGGGACGTCGATGCCGGTCTCCCGCCGGACCGCGTCCAGGATCTCGCGGGCCTCGTCCCGGACGGCCTCCAGCTCCTGGACCGCGCCGACGAGCGGGATCATGATCTCCGGCCGCGGGTCGCCGCCGGCCCTCCTGCGGGCGGCCGCGGCCTCGGCGATCGCGCGGACCTGCATCGCGAACAGGCCGGGAATCACCAAACCGAGCCGCACCCCGCGCAGGCCCAGCATAGGGTTCTGCTCGTGCAGCCGGTTGACCGCTTCGAGCAGCCTGCGGTCCTTGGCGTCCGCGTCCTCGCCCGCGAGCGCGACCCTGACCGACAGCTCGGTGATGTCGGGAAGGAACTCGTGCAGCGGCGGGTCGATCAGCCGGATCGTGACGGGCAGCCCGTCCATGGCCTCGAAGATGCCCTCGAAGTCGCTCTTCTGCAGCGGCTCCAGGGCGTCAAGCGCGGCCTGCCGCTCCTTGTCGTCCTCGGCGAGGATGAGCTTCTCGACCAGCTGCCGCCGGTCGCCGAGGAACATGTGCTCGGTGCGGCACAGCCCGATGCCGGCCGCGCCGAACCGGCGCGCCCGGGCGGAGTCCCCGGGGTTGTCGGAGTTCGCGCGGACCTTGAGCGCGGCGCGGGCGTCGGCGTGCGCCATGACGCGGTCGACGGCCTTGACGAGGTCGTCGCCGTCCCCGGCGGTCAGCCGCCCCTCGAAGTACTGGACGACCGGGGAGTCCTCGACGGGCACCTCGCCGAGGTAGACGTCACCGGACGTCCCGTCGATCGAGATCACGTCGCCCTCGCTCACCGTCACGCCGCCGGGCGCGGTGAAGTGCCCGTTCTTGACGTCGACGTCCAGCTCCTCGGCGCCGCAGACGCAGGTCTTGCCCATGCCGCGGGCGACGACGGCGGCGTGCGAGGTCTTGCCGCCGCGGGACGTCAGCACGCCCTTCGCGGCGACCATCCCGGCGAGGTCGTCGGGGTTGGTCTCCCGGCGGACGAGGATCACGTCCTCGCCCCGCTCGGCGAGTTCCACGGCCCGCTCGGAGGTGAACACGGCCTTGCCGACGGCGGCGCCCGGCGAGGCGTTCATCCCCTTGGTGAGCCTGCGGACGCCGTCGACCCGGTCCGCGAAGCGCGGGAACATGAGCTGGGCGAGCTGGTCGCCGGTGACGCGGCGGGCGGCCTCGTCCAGGTCGATCAGTCCCTGGTCGAGCAGCTGGCAGGCGATGCGGAACGCCGCGCCGGCCGTCCGCTTGCCGACCCGGGTCTGCAGCATCCACAGCTTCCCGCGCTCGATCGTGAACTCGATGTCGCACATGTCGCGGTAGTGGTTCTCCAGCGTCTCCATGATCTGGAGAAGCCGGTCGTAGGACGCCTTGTCGATCCGCTCCAGCTCCTTGAGCGGAACGGTGTTGCGGATGCCGGCGACGACGTCCTCGCCCTGCGCGTTCTGCAGGTAGTCGCCGTAGACGCCCTGCTGCCCGGACGCGGGGTCGCGGGTGAACGCGACGCCCGTCCCGGAGTCCATGCCCATGTTGCCGAAGACCATCGAGCAGATGTTCACGGCGGTGCCGAGGTCGACCGGGATGCGCTCCTGGCGGCGGTACAGGATGGCGCGGGGCGCGTTCCAGGAGTCGAACACCGCCTTGACGGCCAGGTCCATCTGCTCGCGCGGGTCGGTCGGGAAGTCGCGGCCGGCCTGCTCCTGGACGATGTCCTTGAACCGGCCGACGAGCTCCTTGAAGTCCTCGGCGGTCAGGTCCACGTCGTCGTCGCTGCCGCGGGCCCGCTTGACCTCCTCGACGGCGTCCTCGAACAGGTCGCCGTCGATGTCCATGACGGTCTTGCCGAACATCTGGATCAGCCGCCGGTAGGAGTCCCAGGCGAACCGCTCATCCCCCGCCTGGGCCGCGAGGCCGTGCACGGACTCGTCGTTCAGCCCGACGTTCAGGACGGTCTCCATCATCCCCGGCATGCTGAACTTGGCCCCGGAGCGCACGCTGACCAGCAGCGGGTCGTCACTCTGGCCGAGCCTCTTGCCCATCGCGGACTCCAGCGCGGCCAGGTGCCGGTTCACCTCGTCCGCCAGCCCCTCGGGCAGGTTCCCGTGCTCCAGGTAGTGACGGCAGGCCTCCGTGGTGATCGTGAACCCGGGAGGCACGGGCAGTCCGAGATTGGTCATCTCGGCCAGGTTGGCGCCCTTGCCGCCCAGCAGATCCTTGAGGTCCTTGTTTCCCTCAGTGAAGTCGTACACGAACTTCGGCACGGGGAGCTCCTTCTCGCTCCGGTTCCACCCAGTGACAGTTCCGGGTCCGCCCGCACGAGGGCGCGCGACGTCGCGTTCCCCCAGGCGGCGGCGGGTCCGCTGTCCTGTTTGCCGGGACTGTACCCGCGAAGTCGGGCCTTGCTCGGCGCCCCGTGCGCCGGGGCGCGTTATCCCAGCTCAGACCGCGGATAATGGTCTATTCCACTGGTGAGACCGGGGACACACGGCCGCAACACGGGTCCCGGGCGGGGCCGTCCCGCGACCCACGGCCCGCACGACTGGCATACCCACTGCGCTGGAGAGGGAATGATGGATCAAGGAGGTGAGGTTGTGAGGCCGAGAGTCGCCGGCGGCCGGGCGGGAGATCCGTTCGCCCCCATAGCCGATTTCGGGTTCCTGTCCGACTGCGAGACGACCGCCCTGGTCGCGCCGAGCGGCAACATCGAGTGGATGTGCCTGCCGAAGATGGACTCCCCGAGCGTGTTCGGGTCCATCCTGGACCGGGACGCCGGGTACTTCCGGGTCGGCCCCGCGGGCGTGGAGGTGCCCGCGGCGCAGCGCTACATCCCCGGCACCATGGTGATGGAGACCACCTGGTGGGTGCACGGGGGCTGGCTCGTCGTGACCGACGCGCTGCTGATGGGCCCCTGGCACCACGAGACAGAGCGCTCCCACACCCACCGGAGAGCGCCGACCGACTACGACGCCGACCACGTCCTGCTGCGGATGGTCCGGTGCGTGAACGGCCAGGTCCAGGTCCGGCTCGACTGCATGCCGGTGTTCGACTACGGCCAGACCCCGGCGCGGTGGGAGCACACCGGCGCCGGGTACCACGAGGCCGCCGCGCGCGGGAACGGCGTGGGGCTGCGGCTCAGCACCGACATGAACGTCGGGTTCGAGGGGTCGCTCGCCACGTCCCGGACGCTGCTGAAGCAGGGCGAGTCCCGGTTCGTGGCGCTGTCGTGGAGCGAGCACGCGCCGCCGTCGTCGTGGGAGGAGGCGCAGGAGCGGCTGGTGTGGACCGTCCACCACTGGCAGCACTGGCTCGACCGCGGCCGCTTCCCCGACCACCCGTGGCGCAGCCACCTCCAGCGCAGCGCGCTGACGCTGAAGGGCCTGACGTTCGCGCCGTCCGGGGCGGTCGCCGCCGCCGCGACGACGTCGCTGCCGGAGACGCCGGGCGGGGACCGCAACTGGGACTACCGCTACACCTGGATCCGCGACTCCACGATGGCGCTGTGGGCCTTCTACACGCTCGGCTACGACTGGGAGGCCAACGACTTCTTCTACTTCATCACCGACGTCGCCGAGGCCGCCGAGGGCAAGCTGCAGATCATGTACGGGCTGGACGGGCGGGAGGAGCTGCCCGAGTCCACGCTCGAGCACCTCTCCGGCTACGACGACGCCCGCCCGGTCCGCATCGGCAACGAGGCGTACATGCAGGCGCAGCACGACGTGTGGGGCGCGATCATCGGCTCCATCTACCTGTTCGTGCGCCGCCGCGACCGGCTGGACGACCGGCTCTGGAAGATCGTCGTCAGACAGGTGGAGGACGCCCTCGCCAACTGGCGGACGCCCGACTGCGGCATGTGGGAGGTGCGCGGCGAGCCGCAGCACTTCACCTCGTCCAAGATCTTCTGCTGGGTCGCGGCCGACCGCGGCGCGCGGCTCGCCCGCGTCCGCGGCGACCAGGAGCGTGCGCGCCGCTGGCAGGCCGCCGCCGACGAGATCCACGCCGACGTCCTCGCCAACGCGCTGGACGAGCGCGGCGTCTTCACCGCGCACTACGGCGCCACCGCCCTGGACGCGTCGGCGCTGCTGATCCCGCTGCTCGGCTTCCTGCCGTCCGATGACAAGCGCGTCCGCGAGACCGTCCTCGCCATCGCCGACGAGCTGTCGGAGGACGACCTCGTCCTGCGCTACCGGGCGACGGAGACCGACGACGGCTTCGACTCGGAGGAGGGCACCTTCACCATCTGCTCCTTCTGGCTGGTCAGCGCCCTGGTGATGATCGGCGAGCTGGACCGGGCGCGCGCCCTGTGCGAGAAGCTGCTGTCCTACGCGAGCCCGCTGCAGCTGTACGCCGAGGAGATCGACCCGCACACCGGACGCCACCTCGGCAACTTCCCGCAGGCGTTCACCCACCTGGCCCTGATCAACGCGGTCATGCAGGTGATCCGAGCCGAAAACGGCGAACCCCAACCCCCTCTGGCCTGACCGACGTGCCGCCGGCGCCGGGGTGGTGCCGGCGGCACGGGGGGGTTAGACGACTGCGCCGGAGTCGTCGGGGGTGCGGCGGGTGGGCTTGCGTTTGCTCTTGGGCTGCGGGGGCGGGGTCTTCGAGTGGCGCTCCAGGACGACGGCGATGGGCGTCGCGGTGAAGACGCTGGAGTAGGTGCCGACGACGATGCCGATCAGGAGCGCGATGGCGAAGTCGGTCAGCGAGTCCCCGCCGAGGACCGCCAGCGCCGCCAGGATGAACAGCGCCCCCATCCCGGTGTTGATCGTCCGCGGGACGGTCTGCAGGGTGCCCCGGTTCGCGATGCCGGCGAAGCGGCCCTTGGGGTCGGCCGTCCACATCTCCCGGACGCGGTCGAACACCACGACCGAGTCGTTCACCGAGTACCCGATGATGGTGAGCAGCGCGGCGAGGAAGACGCCGTCGATCGGTTTGCCCAGCCAGGCGAAGATGCCGGTGACGATCGCGATGTCGTGGAACATGGCGATGACCGAGCCGGCCGCGAACGTCCAGCGGAACCGGATCGTCAGGTAGGCGAGCTGCACCAGGAGGGCGACGCCGAGGGCGATGAGCGCCTTCTTCCGCAGCTCTTCGCCGAGGCTCGGGCCGATCAGCTCGTCGCGCTGCTTGGTGGCGCCGCCGCCCTCCTTCGCGAGGGCGTCCTTGATCCGCTGCTCCTCCTCGTTGGTGAGGTCGCTCGTCCGGACGGAGATGTCGTCCTGCCCGGACGTCTGGACGACGGCGCGCGGGAACCCGGCGGAGGCGACGGCGGAGCGGGCGGTGTCGATGTCGACGTGCCGGCTGGTGGAGTACTCGACGAGGCGCCCGCCGGTGAACTCGACGCCGAAGTTCAGGCCCCGGGCGAAGATCCCGGTCACCGCGACGACGACGGCGAGGGCGGAGACGCCGAGCCACAGCCGGCTGCGCTTCATCAGGTCGGGGCCGCTCTCCTCCAGCCACCGGCGGATGCGGCCGGCGCCGCCGAGACCGCCCGCCTTGCCCTTGGCGAGCCTCGGCATGCGCGCGGCGAAGGCGTCGGTGAGGACGCGGCTCACGAGCATCGCGGAGATGAGGGAGCCGATCACGCCGATGGTCAGCGTGACGCCGAAGCCCTTGACCGGGCCTGAGGCGAGGAAGAACAGCAGGCCGCCGGCGAGCAGCGTGGTGACGGCGGAGTCGGCGATCGCCGACCACGCCTTGTCGAAGCCGACCGCCAGCGCCGCCCGCGCGCCGCGGCGGGGCGCCGCGGCCCGCTCCTCCCTCGCCCGTTCGAAGGCCAGCACGTTGGCGTCGATCGCCATGCCGATGGCCAGCACGAACCCGGCGAGCCCGGGCAGGGTGAGGGTCGCGCCGACCGCGACGAGCGCGCCGTAGGAGATCAGCGCGTATCCGGCGAGCGCGACGGTGGCGAGGAGGCCGACGATGCGGTAGACGGCGACGATGAACAGGCCGGTGAGGACGATGCCGATGACGGCGGCGCGGGCGCTGGCGTCGATCGCCTCGTCGCCCAGCGTCGGGCCGACGACCCGCTGCTCGATGACCTTCACGGGGACGGGCAGCGAGCCGCCCTGGATGAGCGCCGCGAGGTCCTTGGCCTCGCCGGCGCTGAAGTCGCCGGTGATCTGGGTGGACCCGCCGGTGATGCCGACCCCGCAGGGCACGCTCTCGGTGACCTGCGGCGAGGAGATCACCTTGCCGTCCAGGACGATCGCGACGCGCCGCTCGTCGCCCGTCGCGCAGGCCGCCTTGGCGGTCACCTTCTCCCAGGTCTTGCCGCCGTCGCCCTTGAACTTGACGTTGACGGCCCAGCCGCCGACGTTCTGCGGGTCGTAGGAGGCGCTCGCCTCCCCGATCCCGGCGCCGGTGAGCACGGCCGGGCCGATGATGATCGGCTGCCCGCTCTCGTCCGGGATCTGCTGCTGCCCCTTCTCGGGCCGGCCGTCGTTGGGCACCACGGGGTGGGCGGTGAGCTGCGCGGTCTTGCCGATCGCCGCGGTCGCGCGGGCCGGGTCCTGGACGTCGGGCAGCTCGACGATCAGCCGCCGGTCGCCGGACCGGGTGATGGACGACTCGGCGACGCCGAGCGCGTCGACGCGCCGCTGCAGGACCTCCCGGGCGCGGTCGGTGGACTCCCGGTCGGCCTTCACCGTCGGGGAGTCCTGGGTCTCCAGGACGATCTGGGTGCCGCCGCGCAGGTCGAGGCCGAGGCGGGCGGGTTCGGACCAGGCGAAGTAGAACGATGTGGCGAGCACGGCGAACGCCAGTACCGCCCGCACCACGTTGGCGCGAGTCAAGGGAAAACCTCCACACGGGCTCGGCGCCGCACGTCCCGTGCGGCACCGCGGAAAGGGGAAAGCTCAGATCCGTGTGGCGGCGGGCGGGGCGCGCCCGCGCGGGACGCCGCGCGGCGCGAGGTCCGGCGCGGCCGGCGCGGCGGCGGGCGGGGCGGCGCGCCGCGACGGCGGCCTGACCTCGGCGCCGGACCCGGGGAGGGTCGCGTGGGCGGGCTGGGCGTGCGGTGCCGCCCCCGCCGCGTGGAGCGCGACGGCGGTGATGACGGCCTGGGCCCGGCCGGCCTGCCGCGGCTTGGAGGCGGTCCGGGGCCGGGCGGGCGCGGTCTGCGCCGGTCCGGTGCGGACGCCGGTGATCGTCCCGTTGGGGGACGTCCCGCCCTGGACGCCCGGCGCGGCGGGCGCGACGACGAAGCCGAAGAGGCCGAGCGCGAGGACGAGCAGCCGCGCGGCGGGCGGCCGGAGCGCGGCCAGGGAGGAACGGCCCGGGTGGCGCATTCCGGTCCTCCCTCCGTGGTCTCCGGCGGACGTCCGCGGCCGGCCGTTCCCGCCAACCTAGCCCAGGATCCAGGGCCCGGGGACGCCGTTCACTCTCCGTTGCCGGAACACGGAAGGGCGCGGCCGTCAAGGCGGCCCGGCGTGACAAAGAGGTTGCCGAACCCTCACCACGCACCCTTACCAGCAGACACTGGCGGGTGTCCCAATCCGGCCAGGCCGCAATCGGCCGCCATCCATTGCCCGCGCCCTATACGCGAATTACTTTCGCGTATGCCCACCCCGAACCGGACAGAGGAGTTTCCGGTGGCACGTTTGAGACAGACCGCGATCATTGGGACCGCCGTCCTGGCCGTCCTCGCCGCGGGGGTCTCCCCCGCGGCGGCCGCGACCACCACCATCCGCAAGGGCTCGGCCACGGCCGACCCCTACGCCGGCAACGTGCAGGCCTCGCTGCTCGGCACCGCCACGGTCTCGACATCGATCGGCGAAGGCTCCTGCACCGAGTCGACCATGACCGGGTCCATCCAGTCCGACGGAAGCGACCTCAGCGTCACCAGCGCCACGTTCAGCGGCGACGGCGGCGGCCCCTGCTCCGGGACGACCAGCGCCACGATCGAGACGCTGAACCTGCCCTGGACGGGCGGCGGCGTCGTCTTCGACGAGGGCCACACCGGCGGCCGCGACGCCACGGTCACGATCGCGAACTTCAGCGTCCGCGCCACGGTGGACATCTTCGGCGGCATCACCTGCGAGTTCGGCGGCGACCTGACCGCCAACGGCTTCAACGGCGACAACGCCTCGCGTCCCGACACCAGCAGCTCCGAGGCGCAGGTCGGCGTCCAGAACGCCCAGGTGAACAAGACCGGCGGCAGCTTCCTCTGCCCGTCGACCGCCACCGTCACCGCCACCTACGCCCTCAAGGGCGAGACCGCCGCCGGGTCCGGCACCTACGACCAGTCCCTCTACGTCACGAGCTGACCCGGGACGCTCCCAGGAAAGAACGCTCCCCCAAGGACACGCTCCCAGGTGTGCTCCCAAATGAAGCGGGTCGCCCCCCATACGCGGGGGGCGGCCCGTAGCGGTCTCCGGCGGTGCCGGCGGTGTCAGCAGCCGACGAGCTGGGCGGCGAGGAACGCCTCGACCTGGCCGATCGCGATGCGCTCCTGGCTCATCGAGTCGCGCTCCCGGACGGTCACCGCGTCGTCGTCCAGGGTGTCGAAGTCGACGGTGACGCAGAACGGGGTGCCGATCTCGTCCTGGCGGCGGTAGCGGCGGCCGATGGCGCCGGCGTCGTCGAACTCGACGTTCCAGTTGCGGCGCAGCCGCGCGGCGAGGTCGCGGGCCTTCGGGGACAGGTCGGCATTGCGCGACAGCGGCAGCACCGCGACCTTGACCGGGGCGAGCCGGCGGTCGAGCCGCATGACGGTGCGCTTCTCCAGCTTGCCCTTGGCGTTCGGCGCCTCGTCCTCGGCGTAGGCGTCCATCATGAACGTCAGCGTGCAGCGGTCGACGCCCGCCGCGGGCTCGATCACGTACGGGGTGAACCGCTCGCCGGACTCCTGGTCGAAGAACGACAGGTCGGCGCCGGAGGCCTTGGAGTGCGTCGTCAGGTCGTAGTCGGTGCGGTTGGCGATGCCCTCCAGCTCGCCCCACTCGGCGCCGACGAAGTCGAACTTGTACTCCACGTCCACGGTCCGCTTGGAGTAGTGCGACAGCTTCTCGGCCGGGTGCTCGTACAGCCGGAGGTTCTCCTTGCGGATGCCGAGGTCGACGTACCACTGCATGCGCTCGTCGATCCAGTACTGGTGCCATTCCTCGTCGCTGCCGGGCTTGACGAAGAACTCCATCTCCATCTGCTCGAACTCGCGGGTCCGGAAGATGAAGTTGCCGGGCGTGATCTCGTTGCGGAACGACTTGCCGATCTGGCCGATGCCGAACGGCACCTTGCGGCGCGCGGACTGCTGGACGTTCAGGTAGTTGATGAAGATGCCCTGCGCGGTCTCGGGACGCAGGTAGGCGAGGCCGGACTCGTCCTCGACCGGGCCGAGGTAGGTCTTGAGCAGCCCGTTGAACATCTTGGGCTCGGTGAAGGAGCCCTTGACGCCGCAGTTCGGGCAGGAGATGTCGGCGAGGCCGTTCGCGGGCGCGCGGCCGTGCTTCTCCTCGTAGGCCTCCTCCAGGTGGTCGGCCCGGAAGCGCTTGTGGCAGGACTGGCACTCGGTGAGCGGGTCGACGAACGCCTGGACGTGGCCGCTGGCCTCCCAGACCTCGCGCGCCAGGATGACGCACGAGTCGATGCCGACGATGTCCTCCCGGCCCTGCACCATGGACTTCCACCACTGGCGCTTGACGTTGTTCTTCAGCTCGACGCCGAGCGGCCCGTAGTCCCAGGACGCGCGGAGCCCGCCGTAGATCTCGCTCGACGGGTAGACCAGGCCCCGCCGCTTGGCGAGGTTGACGATCGTGTCCAGCACATCGGAACGGCGTGCCATGAAAGATTCTCCATCCGGCTGGCGGTCGGCGGGACAGTGAGTGCGCCCCCGTCCCGCGGCGGCGGCGGGCGGCGGCGAGTGTGATCCCCGGTGAGTGCCCCGGCGCGGGCGTCGCCGCCGCCGGAGAGCATTTCCCAGCTTAGGGCACCGGAACGGCTGAGCAGGCCCTAGTAGACGCGCCCGTCGACGATGTTGCTGTCGATGTTCAGCGTGACGCCGCCGTGCCGCTCCCGATGGCCGCCGCGGTACTGCTTGATCCGACGGTGCGGGGACCACAGGTGGTCGGGGAAGTACGGGTCGCCGTACACCTCGGCCCGCCCGTCCCAGTTGGCGAACCAGATGGCGACGGGCTTGCTGATCCCCTTGGCCCGGCCGACGTCCCGGATGCCGGAGCTGGAGCTGCTGTACATGCCCGGGACGTAGCCCTCCCGCTTCAGCCGGTCGACCCAGTTGTCCACGAACCGCAGGACGGCGGCCTTGCAGGCGCGGTTCCGGTGGCGGTACGCCTCCATGTCGAAGTAGATGGGGCTGCCCTTCGGGATGCCCAGCCTCCCGGCCCTGCGGGCGGCGTCCACGGCCGCCTTCGCGCCCTCCGAGGAGGCGTTGCGGGTGGTGAAGCGCTGCGGCCTGCTGCCGCAGGGGGCCTGCAGGCCGACGTAGGTGGGCGTGATGCGGTAGCCCATCGCCCGGACCTGCCTCACCCACGAGGCGCTGAGGTTCGGCTGGGCGCACCCGCGCGCCGCGCCGCCGATGTAGATGTTGGTGACCTCGAACGAGGGCCGCCATGCCTCCATCGTGGCGAGGGATGGCGCGGTGCAGGTGTCGAACCCCTTGCCGCGCACCCACGGGCGCTCCGGGCCGGGGGCCTGCCCCTGCCCGGATGGAGCGTCCACGGGGGGCGGCGGGCTCTCCCCCGGCCGCAGGCCCCGGCCGGGCGACACCGCGGCACCTCCCGCGGACAGCCGGGTGCCGCGGAGGATCCGCTGGAGCCGCGCCGGGTCCGTCCCGTACACACCGGTGATCGTCACCCCGGCCTCGGGAAGGGTGAACCGCGCCTCGTGGCCGGCGGACGGCGTCACGGTCAGCGACGCGAGCCCGGTGCCGCGCACGACCGTGCGGGCCGCGCGGTGGTCCCCGGCGGGCTCGATCAGCAGTGACTCGGTGCGGCCGACGACGCGGGCCGGGCAGTCCGGCTGGGGTCCGGGGCGGCCGAGGTAGACGGCGTGCCGGTCGAAGCGGACGCACCGGGACGGGTCCCGGTCGAGCCGGTGCACCTCCCAGCCGGCCGGGACGGGGACGCGCAGCCCCCGGTACTCGACGACGCGCGGCGTCCCGGCAGCGGCGGTCAGTGCGGCGGGCGGCTCGTGCGCGGGCGGCGCGGGGGCCGTTCCGGCGGCGGCGAGGACGGGAGCGGCGACCGCCATCCCGGAGAACACGCTGAACAGGACGGCATGGCGCATCACAACTCCCCCGGCGGCGCACGGCATGATCATCTGCGGCAAGGATGACCATGGCCGGGCCCGCCGAAACCGGGCCGGGACGCTTCTTGCCCGCCGGTTTCCCGCATCCTGACGGTGGCCCGCGGCGGGCGGTCCGGGCTCAGGCGGAGCTGACGACCTCGTACGCGCCGGGCTCGTCCACGGCCAGGGCCGCCAGCGGCATGAACAGGAGCCGCACCTCGTAGGCGCCGAGCGCGCGGCGGTAGTGGCCCGCCCCGTCCCATTCGGTGACGAGGGCCCAGAGGCCGGGGTCGTCGACGGTCCGGGCGAGGCGGCCGGAGCGGAAGCCGGGGCTCGCCGACAGCGCCGCGAGCACCGCGGTCATGTCCTCGGCGAAGCCGTCCGCGGCCTCTCCCGGCACCCGGTACCGGGTTATCGCGATCATCCGCCCATCCTGGCAGTACGTTGGGCACGTGGAGACATCGGATGAGCGGCGGACGGGGCTGCGGGCCGCCGTCGAGCGGCGCAGCGCGGCGCCGGTGGTGGTCCTGCACCGGCTGCCGCGGTGGGTCCTGCTCGTCGCGGTGTTCGCGCTGCTGGTGGTCGGGATGGCCGGGACGGGCTGGGTCGCCGCCGCCGGGGTGCTGGTCCTCGCCGCGGCGCTGGCCTGGTTCGCGTATCTGAACTGGCCCGCGCTGGACGGCCCGGGAAGGATCCTGCGGCTCGTCGCGTTGGCCGTTCTGGTGGGTTTCGCCCTGGGACGTGGTATCGGGCGGTTTTGACAACCGTTTTCATCTTCGTCCATAATCGGACGGTGCCCCCCACTCGCGCCGCCCTCCGGGCCCTGCCGGCGACCGCCCTGGCTCTGGCCGGCCTCGCCGCGGGGCTGGCGGGCTGCGCCGACGCCGGCGCCGACGTGCCGCCCGGCAAGACCGCGGTGGTCGCGTCCTTCTACCCGGTGGCCTGGCTGGCCGGGAAGGTCGGGGGCGGCGACGTCTTCGTCCGGACGCTGACCAGGCCCGGCACCGAGCCCCACGACCTGGAGCTCACCGCCCGGCAGGTCGCGAACGTCGCCGACGCCCGGCTCGCCGTCCACGTCAAGGGCGTCCAGCCGGCCGTGGACGACGCCGTGCGCACCCACGCGAAGGGCCGGTCCCTCGACGCGGCGAGCCTCGTGCGGACGCTGCCGCCGCCGGAGGAGACCGACGACGAGGAGGCCCACGACGGCGTCCGGCACCGGGAGGCGTCCTACGACCCGCACATCTGGCTCGACCCGAGCCGGATGGCGACCGTCGCGACCGCCCTCGGCGCGCGGCTGGCCGCCGCCGACCCCGCCCACGCCGCCGCGTACCGGGAGCGCGCCGCCGCCACCGCCGCGGAGCTCGCCCGTCTCGACCGCGACTTCCGGGACGGCCTGGAGGCCTGCAAGCGCAGGCAGATCATCACCGCCCACGCGGCGTTCGGCTACCTGGCGGACCGCTACGGGCTGCGCCAGATTCCGGTGGCCGGCGTGGACCCGTCGGGCGAGCCGTCCCCGAAGCGGCTGGCCGCCCTGACGCGGCTGGTGTCCGCCACCGGCGCGACGACGGTCTTCAGCGAGACGCTGGTCAGCCCCAAGGTGGCCGAGTCGCTGGCGCGGGAGGCGGGGGTGCGGACCGCCGTCCTGGACCCGGTCGAGGGCATCGAGGACGGCGCGTCCGGCGACTACATGACGATCATGCGAGAGAACCTGCGGACCCTGCGGCCCGCGCTGGAGTGCTCATGACCGACGGCCCGCCCACCACCGGGGAGACCGCGTCCCCGGAGCCCGCGCCGCCGTTCGCGATGACCGGCGGGCACGTGCGGCGGGACGGCCGCGAGGTGCTCGCCGGCATCGACCTGCGGGTGGACGCCGGCGACGTGCTCGCCGTCCTCGGCCCGAACGGCGCGGGCAAGTCCACGCTGGTCAAGGCCCTGCTCGGCCTCGTCCCGCTGGCCGGGGGCAGCACCGCGATCTACGGTGAGCCGCCCGCCCGGTTCCGCGACTGGACGCGCGTCGGGTACGTCCCGCAGCGGCTGCCCATGGGCGGCGGGGTGCCCGCGACGGTGCGGGAGGTCGTGGCGTCCGGCCGGGTGGCGCGGCGGTCCCGCTGGCGGCCCGCGGTGTTCGCCGACCGGGCGGCCGACCGCGCCGCCGTCGACCGCGCGCTGGAGACGGCCGGCCTCACCGGGCGCGCCCGCGACCCGGTGCACCTGCTGTCGGGCGGCCAGCAGCAGCGGGTCCTCATCGCCCGCGCCCTCGCCGGCGAGCCCGACGTGCTCGTGATGGACGAGCCCACGGCCGGGGTGGACGCCCGCAGCCAGGCAGCGCTAGCGGCGGCCCTGCGCGAGCCGGCGGAGGGCGGGCGCACGGTCGTCCTCGTCGCCCACGAGCTCGGGCCGATGGAGCCGCTCGTCACCCGCACGATCGAGCTGGGCCACGGGCGCGTCGTCCGCGAGACCCGCGCGCACGAGACCCTCGGAAGGCCGGCGTGACCGAGATGCTGCAGTACGACTTCATGCGCGTCGCCCTGGTGATGGCGGTGCTCATCGGCCTGGCCGCCCCCGCCGTCGGCACGTTCATCGTCCAGCGCGGGCTGTCGCTGCTCGGCGACGGCATCGGGCACATCGCGCTGACCGGCATCGGGCTGGGCCTGCTGACCAGCACCTCCCCCGTCCTCGGCGCGCTGGTCGTGTCGGTGCTGGGCGCGGTCGCCATCGAGGTGCTGCGCGCCCGCAGCCGCAGCGGCGCCGACGTCGCGCTGGCCCTGCTGTTCTACGGCGGGCTGGCGGGCGGCGTGATCCTCACCGGCGCCGAGGGCGGCGGCTCGGCGAGCCTCCAGTCGTACCTCTTCGGTTCGATCAGCAGCGTGACGACGGCCGACCTGTACGTGGTCGCGGGCCTCGCCGCCGTCGTGCTCGGCATCGTGGCGCTGTTCGGCCGCGAGCTGTTCCTGCTGTGCCAGGACGAGGAGGTCGCGCGGGCGGCCGGGCTGCCCGTCCGGTTCCTCAGCGTGCTCATCGCCGCGACCGCCGCGGTCACCGTGGTCATCTCGATGCGCGCGATCGGGCTGCTGCTGGTCAGCGCCCTGATGATCGTCCCGGTGGCGGCGGCGCAGCAGCTCGCCCGGGGATTCTGGAGCACGATGCTGGCCGCGATGGGGATCGGTGTACTGTCGGCCGTGTCGGGCCTGGCGGGGTCG
Organism: Actinomadura sp. B10D3; assembly: GCF_039871695.1. Classification (NCBI taxonomy): domain Bacteria; kingdom Bacillati; phylum Actinomycetota; class Actinomycetes; order Streptosporangiales; family Thermomonosporaceae; genus Actinomadura; species Actinomadura sp. B10D3. The sequence goes on along the minus strand of NZ_JBDPLY010000030.1, from coordinate 49,873 downwards.
TTCCAGTACGATCTCCCCCCGGGGCCGTCGATCGTGCTGCTGGCGCTCGCGGTGTTCACGGCCGCGGTCGCCGGAGGGTCGGTCGTACGCCGCAGGCGCGCCCGCGCCGTCGCGGCCGGGGACGCCGTCTCCGGCCGGCCCGGTGTGGAGGCGCGCGTGGACGCGGAGGCGGAGGTGCTTAGGGGATGACGACGGCCCGCCGGGACGCCGTCCGGCAGGTCCTCGCCGGCTGCGAGGGCTTCCGCAGCGCGCAGGACATCTACGCCGACCTGCGCGCCGACGGCTCGAAGATCGGCCTCACCACCGTCTACCGGGCGCTGCAGGCGCTCAGCGACGCCGGCGAGGTCGACGTGCTGCGCACCGACGAGGGCGAGGCCGTCTACCGCGCCTGCCGCACCGAGCAGCACCACCACCACCTGGTCTGCCGCGACTGCGGCCGGACGATCGAGGTGGAGGGCCCGGCCGTGGAGCGCTGGGCCGACGCGATCGCCGCCGAGCACGGCTTCACCGGCATCACGCACACCGTCGAGGTCTTCGGGACCTGCGCCGGCTGCGCCGCGAAGACCTCCTGAACACCGGCCGAAGCCCCGCCGAACACTGGCAAGACCCGCAGTTCACACGCTCTGTGCGCGTTTCTTGGCAAATTGCCATATCTACTTCTGAGTAGCTTTCATGCCATAAATGTCCCCGTCGCCACCGCAGGCCCGACGAGCGGGCCCTCCGGGGGGTGCGTGGCGCCCGCACGAGAGGGCGTTCATGACAAGACGGGCGTTCACCAGCCGACGGACCGTGCTCCTGGCCTCGGCGACCCTGCTCGCGACGGCGGGCACCGCGGTGCCCGCGTCCGCGCGGCAGGCACCGTCCCCACCGGGCCCCCGCGCCGCCGCCGAGCAGGCGCTCCGCTCGCTCACCGCCCGCGGCGCCGAGGTGCGCGGCGGCGAGGGGCAGAGCTTCAAGGTCGTCGGCGTCATCACCGACCGGGACGGCGCCTCCCACACCCGGATGACCCGCGCCTACAACGGCCTGCCCGTGCTGGGCGGCGACATCGTCGTCCACCAGACCGCGGCGGGCAAGTGGCGGGGCAGCAGCCTCACGCTCGCCGAGGCGCCGGCGGCGTCCAGCCCGCAGGTCTCCGCCAAGACCGCGAAGAAGCGCGCCGTCACCAAGAACCGCAAGGCCGACGGCTCCCCCGCGCTCGTCATCGAGGCCCGCACCGCCGACCACGCCCCCCGCCTCGCCTGGCGGGTGCTGACCGTCGGCAAGCAGGCGGACGGGACGCCCAGCCGGGTCTACACCTCCGTGGACGCCGCCACCGGCAAGGTCCTGCTGCGCGAGGAGACGGTCCAGACCGAGGCGGGCGACGGCAAGTCCCTCTACACCGGGACGGTGCCGCTGGAGACGACCAAGTCCGGCAGCACGTTCCAGCTCAAGGACCCGTCGCGCGGCAACACCTACACCGGGGACGCCGAGAACGAGACCGACCTCTGCATCCTCATCTGGTGCCTCCGGCGGGCCCCCGCCACGCTGTTCACCGACGCCGACAACCACTGGGGCAGCGGCACGACGTCCGACCGCGCCACCGTCGCCGTGGACGCCCAGTTCGGCACCGCCGTGACCTGGGACTTCTACAAGAACGTCTTCGGCCGCTCCGGCATCGCCGGCGACGGCAAGGGGTCGTTCAACCGCGTCCACTACGGCGACGGCTACGCGAACGCCTTCTGGGACGACTCGTGCTTCTGCATGACCTACGGCGACGGCGACGGCAGCCAGCTCGGCCCGCTCACGTCCCTCGACGTGGCCGCGCACGAGATGAGCCACGGCGTCACCAGCTCCACCGCCAACCTCACCTACAGCGGGGAGTCCGGCGGGCTGAACGAGGCGACGTCCGACATCATGGCGGCCGCCGTCGAGTTCTACGCCGGCAACTCGAACGACGTCGGCGACTACCTGGTCGGCGAGGAGGTCGTCCTGCCCGGGCTCGGCCGGGCGGCACTGCGGTTCATGGACAAGCCCAGCAAGGACGGCAACTCCGCCGACTCCTGGTCGTCCAACACCAAGAACCTCGACGTGCACTACTCCTCGGGCGTCGGAAACCACTTCTTCTACCTGCTGTCCGAGGGCAGCGGCGCGAAGACGATCAACGGCGTCTCCTACAACAGCCCCACGTCCAACGGCTCCACCGTCACCGGCATCGGCCGTGACGCGGCCGTGAAGATCTGGTACCGGGCGCTGACCACGTACATGACGTCCTCGACCGACTACAAGGGCGCGCGGACCGCGACCCTGAACGCGGCCAAGGACCTCTTCGGCGAGGGCAGCACCCAGTACGCCACCGTCGCCGCCGCCTGGTCCGCGGTGAACGTCTCCTAGGCCCCTGTTCCGGGGACGGAAGGCCCCGTGCCCGCGACCGATGTGACGCGCGGGCGCGGGGCCTTCCGGTCTCCGGAGGGCCACGACCCGCCGATCGCCCGGGTTCGTGATCTGCGACGCGGGGCCATGGTGAAGAATCGGGGCATGGCTACGACACGTACTGCGAACGCGCACTGGGAAGGCTCACTGCTGGAGGGCCAGGGGAAAGTCTCGCTGGACTCCTCGAAGCTCGGCACCTACGACGTGACCTGGGCATCGCGGTCCGAGGAGCCGGGCGGCCGGACGAGCCCGGAAGAGCTCATCGCCGCCGCGCACTCCACCTGCTACTCGATGGCGCTCTCGCACGGCCTCGCCGGAGCCGGGACCCCGCCGGAGAAGGTGGACACCAAGGCCGAGGTCACCTTCCAGCCCGGCGAGGGCATCACCGGCATCCACCTGACCGTCCGGGCGAGCGTGCCCGGCCTGTCCGCCGCCGACTTCGAGAAGGCCGCGCAGGACGCCAAGGCGGGCTGCCCCGTCAGCAAGGCCCTCGCCGGCACCACGATCACCCTCGACGCCGCGCTCTACTAATTGCATTCCTCTCCTCCTTCGGCCCTGGCGGGCCTCCATCGTCGAGGAACGCGGGCGATCGCTGCATCGCTCCGACTCGCCTTGGCGGCTCGCTGCGCGATCAGGTTCTCGCCTCGCTTGAACCTGCCTTCGGACGCGATCGCAACCATGAGGTTGTCGCGTGGTCGCGGCGGTGGCCGAGGTCAGCGCGATGGTGAGTGCAGGTGCTCCCGATCGCTGGGGCCGCAAGGCCGGGGACGAGGGGTCTTCGCGGGGGTCGCCGGTCAGGTGTCCGCGGGCGCCTGGCCGGCGGCGACCGTGTTGGGGACGGCGTTGGGGACGGCGCCGCCGTAGCGGCGGTCGCGGGAGGCGTACACCTCGCACGCGTACCAGAAGTGGCGCCGGTCGAAGTCGGGCCAGAGCGTGTCGAGGAAGACCATCTCGGCGTAGGCCGACTGCCAGAGCAGGAAGTTGGACGTGCGCTGCTCCCCCGACGAGCGCAGGAACAGGTCCACGTCCGGGATGCCGGGCTCGTCCAGGTAGCGGGCGAACATCCGCTCGTTGATCTTGCCTGGGTCGAGCCGGCCGTCCCGGACCTCCCGGGCGATGGCCGCCGCCGCGTCCGCGATCTCGGCCCGGCCGCCGTAGTTCACGCAGAACTGCAGGGTGAGCACGTCGTTGTGGCGCGTCATCTCCTCGGCCGTCTCCAGCTCCTTGATGACGCTGCGCCACAGCCGCGGCCGCCGGCCCGCCCACCGCACCCGGACGCCCATCGAGTGGAGCTGGTCGCGGCGGCGGCGGATCACGTCCCGGTTGAAGCCCATGAGGAAGCGCACCTCGTCCGGCGAGCGCTTCCAGTTCTCCGTCGAGAACGCGTACGCCGACAGGTACGGGACGCCCAGCTCGATCGCGCCCATGATCACGTCGAAGAGCGAGTCCTCCCCGCGCTTGTGGCCCTCGGTGCGCGGCAGCCCGCGCTCCTTGGCCCAGCGGCCGTTGCCGTCCATCACGATGGCGACGTGCCGGGGTACCAGGTCCGCGGGGATCGGGGGCGGCGTCGCGCCGTCCCGGTGCGGTTCCGGGGGTGAAACGGCCCTGCTCAAACTCTCTCCCTGTCGGTGTCGTCGTCGCGCGTTCCGCGCTCCTCGGGCCCGCGCGCCTCGCGCTCGACGTGGCGCAGCGAACGGATCCCGTGCTCCAGGTGCCACTGGAGGTAGGCGGCCACCAGGCCGCTGGTCTCCAGCCGGTGGCGCTGCTCGCTGCCGTCGGCGTACTCCCAGTCGCCGCGCAGCAGCGCCAGCATCAGCGCGAACGTCGGCGGCGCCGGGGTCGCGGCGCCCGGCTGGCGGCAGCCCGCGCAGACCGCGCCGCCCGCCGCGATGGCGAACCCGCGCAGCCCGCCGCGGTCGCCGCACCGGCAGCACTCGTCGAGCGCGGGCGCCCAGCCGGCCACCGACAGCGAGCGCAGCAGGAAGGCGTCCAGGACGAGCCGGGGGTCGTGGACGCGCTCGGCGAGCGTGCGCAGCCCCCCGACCAGCAGCAGGAACTGCCGGAGCGCGGGCTCGCCCTCCTCGCTGGTGAGCTTCTCCGCGGTCTCCAGCATCGCCGTGCCCGCGGTGTAGCGGGGGTAGTCGGTGACCAGCGCCTCCCCGTACGGGCGCAGCGTCTCGGCCTGGGTGATCAGGTCGAGGGAGCGCCGCTCGTACAGCTGGAGGTCGACGTGGGTGAACGGCTCCAGCCGCGCGCCGAAGCGGGACCTGGTCTTGCGGACCCCCTTGGCGGCGGCGCGGATCCGGCCGGTCCGCCGCGTCAGCACCGTCACGATGCGGTCGGCCTCGCCCAGCTTCTGGGTGCGCAGGACGATGCCTTCGTCGCGGTACAGGGTCACCCGTTCATTCTGACGCACGTCACCGGATGCCTCGGCGCCCGCCGGACATCTCCCCAGGATCTGCACAAGTCACTCGTCGATGCCCCTGCGCTCTGCAACGATCACGTACCGTGACCGGATTCGGCCGTGGCGTCCTGCCGAAAGTCATGGCCCGCACCGCGGGGACCTGGCAGCGTTGGGGCATGAGATGCCACATCGTGCCACCGCACATGCTGGAGCGGATCGCCCGCGACGCCGATGACCCGGCCATCCGCGACCGCGCCCGCCGTACGCTGGCGCTCACCTCCGCCCAGTACGCCGAGCGGCGGACGTCCGCGGCCGGGGCCCCCTCCCCGTCCGAGGACTTCGTCCCCAACCGGACGATCAAGGACGCCGGGCACCGCGAGGAGCTGCCCGGCCGGACCGTGCGCGCGGAGGGCGCCCCGGCCACCGGCGACCGGACGGCCGACCGCGCCTACGACTGGCTCGGCGCCACCTTCGACTTCTTCGAGGCCGCGTACCGCCGCAACTCGATCGACGGAGCCGGGCTGGAGATGGTCTCGACCGTCCACTACGGCGACCGGTACGACAACGCCTTCTGGAACGGTGAGCAGATGGTGTACGGGGACGGCGACGGCGTCCTGTTCACCGACTTCACCGGCCCCCTCGACGTCACCGGCCACGAACTCGTGCACGGCGTCACGCAGTACACCGCGAACCTGGAGTACTACGGCCAGGCCGGCGCCCTGAACGAGTCCCTGTCGGACGTCTTCGGCTCGCTGGTGAAGCAGTGGCATCTCGGGCAGACCGCCGACCAGGCCGACTGGCTCATCGGGCAGGGCCTGCTCGCCGAGGGCGTGAACGGCGTCGCGCTGCGCTCCATGAAGGAGCCCGGCAGCGCCTACGACGACCCGCGCCTCGGCAAGGACCCCCAGCCCGGCCACATGGACCACTACGTCGAGACCTACCGCGACAACGGCGGCGTCCACATCAACTCGGGCATCCCGAACCACGCCTTCTACCTCGCCGCCACCGGCATCGGCGGCAACGCCTGGGAGAAGGCGGGCCAGGTCTGGTACGACACGCTCACCGGCGGCACGCTGGCGGCCGGCGCGGACTTCGCCGCGTTCGCCGCCGCGACCGTGCGGGTCTCGACCGCGCTGTACGGCGCCGACGCCGTCGAGACCAAGGCCGTGAGCCGGGCCTGGACGGGGGTAGGTGTCTCCCTGGAGGCGAACGGAGAGCAGTGAAAGTGACAGTCGTCCGCAGCGGGGGATTCGCGGGTATCGAGCGGCGCGCCGAGTCCGACAGCGCCAGCGATCCCATGCTGTCGAGGCTCGTCGGCCGCGTCGACCTGAAGAGCGTCCCGCCGCCGGGCCGGATCCCCGACCAGTTCCTGTACGAGATCGACATCGACGGTGACCGGACCACCATCGGCGAGGCGCAGCTCCACGGCGCCCTCCGCGAACTCGTCCACCACGTCCTCGGCCGCGCCCGCTGAGCCCGCGTCCGCCCCCGGCGTCCGGGCCGAGTGTCCGGGCCGGGGGCGGGCGGGCTAGGGGCGCGGGACGTCCCTGACGAACACGATCCCGTCCATCCCGGGCAGGTGGCCGGGATCGAGCGGGGCGTAGCCGAAGTAGGGGGACGCGCGGAGGGCGGGAGCCGCGTCACCGAAGGCGGCGGCCAGGCGCCGCGGGTCGACGAAGAACCGCTCCTCCGGAAGGGCGTACAGGAGGCCTTCGAGGGTGTCACCGGGCGGGACGTCCACACCGTGATGCCGGATCGTGCCCAGGCCGGTGGCCAGGAAGGCGTACTCCGGGCCCAGCCGGGTGCTCACGAGGGCGCCGGCACTCCACCACTCGACCCGCTGCTCCCCCATGCGCATCGAGCTCTTGGCGCGCTGGAGATGGCCGTTGTGGGCGTGGACGAACACATCACCCCGCTCGGCGAGGGCGAGGAGGTTCTCGGCCATCATCTGGTCGCGCGCGCCCGCCAGCCGCGCCAGGCGGGCCGGCGAGTCGTCGGCCATCCAGTAGTGGTAGCGCAGCAGGCCGATGGCGGTGCGACCGTACAGCCGCGCCCGGTCCCAGCCGTCCCCCGTGGCCGCCAGGTCCGGTGCCAGCGTGCCGAGCAGCGCGACGAGCTCGTCGGCCAGCACCCGCAGTTCCCTGGCGTCGGCCGACCGCCCCACCGACCGGGACGGATTCATCATCGCGGCGGGCTCGGTCCACCGGTCGTCGGCGCCGAGCAGGCGGTCGAGCGTCTCCGCGGTGCAGGGGAGCGAGTAGGCGCCGACCTGGTCCGCGAGGCAGCGGTGGAGCGCGGTGAGGGCCTGCCGGGGGCTGGCGGCCTCGGTGATCTCCAGCGGGCCGTCGAAACCGGCGAAGCGGACGTGCTCGGACGCCGGCCTGCCCTCGTTGCGGGCGCGCATCCAGCGCACGAGCTCGCGGTTGGCGGCGGAGGCGCCCCAGCCGTGGCTGAACCCGCGCTCCATGACCTCGTCGAGGGTGCCCGTGCCCGAGGTGACGTAGTCGTCCACCAGGAGGCCCGCCATGCAGTCGCTCTCGATCGTGATCGTCTGGCGGCCGTCCTCCTCGACGAGCGCGCGGAAGAGGTCGTTCCGGACGTCGAGCAGGACGTCCTCACCATGGGTCGGCTCGCCCAGGGCGAGCAGCCGCGGCCGGGCCGGGAGCAGGCCCATGACGGCGGCCGCGTCGACGGCCTGGACGGCGTCCGTGATTCCGGTAACCATAAGATAAACGGTATCGTTGAACTTACGCTTGAGACTTTATGGAGACTGCAGCGCAGGTATGGGACCAAAGCTTCAAAAAGGAGGACGGCTCAGGCCGGTCGACCTGGCGCGGGAGCACGGCCTGTCGACGCAGGCGGTCAGGAACTACGAGGAGGCGGGCATCCTTCCGCCGGCCGGTCGGACGGCCCACGGCTACCGCACCTACACCCCGTCCCACGCGCAGGCCCTGCGCGCGTTCCTCGCCCTGGTGCCGGGCCACGGCCACCGCACGGCGACGTCGATCATGCGGGCCGTGAACGAGGGGGCGGCCGAAGAGGCGTTCCGCCTGATCGACGAGAGCCATGCCCAGCTCCTCGACGACCGCCGGACGCTCCGGGCGGTGGAAAGCGCCCTGCGCGACCTGGACCCGGCCGCGGTCGCGGAGCCCAAGGCGGCGACGGCGTCCGGCGCGGCGCCGGGCAGGGCGTCCGGGCCCCGCGAGACGTTCATCGGACCGCTGGCGCGGCGGCTCGGGATACGGCCCGCGACGCTGCGCAAGTGGGAGCGCGCGGGGCTGGTGCACCCCCGCCGCGACCCGCGGACCGGGTACCGCGTCTACGACGAGGCCGCCGTGCGGGACGCGCGGCTGGCGCACCAGCTCCGGCGGGGCGGCTACCTGCTGGAGCAGATCGCCCCGCTGCTCGCGCAGGTGCGGGCGGCCGGCGGGCTGGAACCACTGGAGGGCACCCTGCGCGACTGGCACGGCCGGCTGTCGGCCCGCGGGCGCGCGATGCTGGCCGGGGCGGCCGAGCTGGACGCCTACCTCCGCCGGCGGTGAACGCGGGGACCGCGGGCGCCTCCCAACACTCGCGGTCCCCGGTCCCCCGGGTCAGGTGCGGTTGATGGTGAAGGTGGTCGTGGTGTTCTTGATGTCCTGGTGGTTGCCGGAGAGTTCCAGGCCGTCGAACGTCGCCGAGCCGACCGCCGGGCCCTGCCCGGGCTCGGGCAGCTCGTTCACCCAGATCCCGAAGCCGGACTTGGCGTCGAACTCGTCACCGCTCTTGCGGGCGCCGGAGATGCTGACGTTCGTCAGGACGGTGTCGGTCACGGGGTTGAGCGGCCGGCCTCCCGAATACTTCGTCTGGATCATGATCCCGGAGTAGGTCGGATCGGTGATGTCCACGTCGCTGATGCGGATCCCCCGGAACGCGTACTCCGCCGAGAACAGCCACAGGGCCGGGAACGTCTGCTGGCCCCAGAAGTGGCCGCCGTCCCGGACCAGCGAGATGTTCTCGAACCTCGTCTGGGGGTTCGCCTCGAAGCCGAGGGCCGGAATGCTCCCGAACCTCAGCGTCCCGATCGTGATCCCGGAGTAGACGAGCGTGTCGGCGATGTGGATGTTGCGGAAGGTGTTGCCGCCTCCCCCGTAGACGGCGAGGCCGGCGGCCCTCCAGGTCAGCAGCGAGGTCAGGTCCTCGTAGACGTTGCCCGTCTGCTGCTCGTTGCGGTGGTCGACCGCCGGGAACAGCGCGAAGCCGTCGTCGCCCGTCGTCCGCGTCTCGACGTTCGCGACGTGGTTCCCGCTGCTGCCGTTGGTGAAGTTCAGGCCGTCCGCCCATATGTCGCGGATGCGGCTGTTCTTGATGGTGGAGTCGTCGACGTTGGTGCCCCAGAACAGGCAGACCACGTGCTCGGCCCAGATGTCGTCGATCGTCATGTCGCTGACGTTCGAGAAGTCGAACACCTTCCCGGGCCCGTCGATGCGGGAGGTGTAGTTGCCGAAGAAGCCGAAGCCGGAGAACGTCGAGCCGTTGGCGGACGCCTCCGTCCGGAACCCGGCGTCGGTGTTCTGCTGCGCCGGCGGCGTGCGGAACCGCGTGAACCACGGGCCGGCGCCGACGACCTTCACCACCTTCCCGTAGACCTGGAACTTCTGCGCGGTCTCGTAGGTGCCCGGAGGGAGGTAGACACCGGTCAGGTTCGCGTCCTGGCGCACCTTGTCGAGGGCGGTCTGGACGTCCTGGTGCGTGAACCCGGCGGGCTCCGCGTACTTGGCGGGGTCGGGGTTCGGCGCGGCCGTGGCGAGTTCGGTGTTGATGAAGTCGATGGCGTAGGTGGTGGTGTTGGCGGCGTCCTTCTGCAGCTTGATCCTGCTGCCCGCCGGGACCGTCCGGCCGAGCATCAGGTTCGCCTCGTCGTAGATGTGCCGGGGCGGCCCGGCGCCCGGCGAGTCGCTCGGGCTCGCCTCGTTCCCGTACACCCACGTGTACTTGGACGTCAGGTCGATGGCCTTGAGGAACGTCCCGTCGACGTAGACGTTGAGGGTCGACTCGATGCCGCCGCCGCCCGGCGCGTCCGGGATGGAGTACCGGGTCACGAGCGTGTTGGTGGCCGCCCCGGTGGTGAACTCGACGCTGCTGCCGGTGGTGTTCAGCGTGACGGCGCGGCGGCCGGACGCCTCCCCCGCAGGGTCGCCGACGGTGCGGTTCGGGCCGACGGTCGCCGCGCCGCCGCCGAGCACGCCGTCCTCCGCCTCGTACATGTCGAACGGCAGGTGCGCGCCGCGGCCGACGAAGAGGGACTGCGCGGAGGTGTTGTTCGCGCGCTTGACCGGGACCTCGTTGGCGTCGTCGTCGATGACGGTCCGGACCGTGAACCGGCCGTTCGCGGCCGTCCACGTGCCGAGGTCGATCGGCGCGGTCGAGGCGCCGGGGGCGAGCGACCCGCTGTAGGAGCCGGTCAGGGTCTTGACCGCGGCGTCGCCGTCCAGGACCTGGAGGGTGATCCCGTGCGCGCCGCCTGCGGTCGCCCGGGTGCCGTCGTTGCGGAGCGTCACCGCGAAGGTCACGGAGTCGCCCGCCCGCGGGGTGCCCGGGTTCCAGGTGACGGCCTGCGCGACCAGGTCGGAGCTCGGTACCGGCCCGACCGTGAGCTGCGCGCCCGCCACGTTGTCGGTCTCGTTCAGCTCGATCTCGTCGTCGCCGGCGTCGGCCTCGGCGGTGACCGCGTAGGTGCCCGCGTCACGCGTCCCGATCGGCGCGGACACGGTCGTCGAGGCGCCGGCCGCGAGCTCGCCGACCTGCGCGGACGCCGCCTTCCGGCCGCCGGCGAGGAAGTCGAGCAAGGTCGGTCCGGCCGGGCCCGTCCCGATGTTCTTCACGGTCGCGCGCAGCGTGACGTCGTCGGTCTCGACCGGGGACGCCGGGTCCCACGTGACACCGGTGACCGTCAGGTCGGGGGCCGGCGCCGGGGTGCCGATCACCTGGATCTCGGCGGCCTGGCCGCCGGGCGCGCCGGAGTTGGACGTGAACTCCAGCCGCACGTGGGCGGCGGTCGCGACGATCGGGATCGACACGGTGTTCCCGCTCGCCGGGTCGAACATGTACGCGGCGGCCGGCTTGATGGTCGTGAAGGGGGCGTTCGGGCTGCTCCGGCCGAGCACCTCGATCGTCTGGGTGCGGGTCGCCCACGCGGCGTCCGGGTTCAGCTTCACGACCGCGAAGGTGAGGTCGGCCTTGGCGCCGAGGTCGGCGGTCAGCGTGGCCGGATAGGCGCCCGGCTCCGACTCCCAGTACGTCGCGAGGTCGTTGTCGTTGGCGTTGGCCGCGGTGAACGCGAAGACGTGCGAGGACGCCGTGATCGGCTTCCCGGCGGCGAGGTTCGTCCCGCCGCCGGTGCCCTGCCTGGTCACGACGTTGCTGTTGGACGAGACGTTGCCCGCCGCGTCCCGCGCCCGGACGAAGTACGAGACGGTTTCGGTGCCCGGCTGGTCGTCGGTGTAGGTGAGGACGTCCCCGGCGACGCTCGCGCGTTTCTCCCCGTTGGCGTAGATGTCGTACCCCACCACGCCGACCGCGTCGGACGCGGCGTTCCAGGTCAGCCGGACCTTCCCCGCGGACGGCTCGGTGAACGCCAGCGCGGAGGGGGCGGTCGGCGCGGTCCGGTCTCCGGTGGACGGCCCGTAGACCTCCAGCTCCGAGAGCTGCGCGGCGGGCCATCCGGTGTTGGCGGTGATACGGACGCGCAGGTAGCGGGTGACCCTGGCGGGATAGGTCAGCGTCACGGTGTTCCGCGCGGCCGGGTCGAAGACGCGCCCGCCGGGACCGGCGAGGTCGCCGTAGGTCGTCCCGTCGGTGCTGCCCTGCACGGAGAGCGCCTGGGTGCGGGTGCCCCAGTTCCCGGTCGGGAGCTTCAGGACGACCTTGTCCGTCTCGACCGAGGCGCCGAGGTCGACCTGGATCCATTGCGGGAAGGCGTCGTTCGCGCTCTCCCAGTAGGTGGCCTGGTCGCCGTCGTTGACGTTGGACGCGATGTACGGGCCGTTCGAACTGCTCGCGGACGCGGTCTAGCCCGCGGCCAGGTTCGCGTCGGCCGCCGCGGGCACCGCCGCCGGGCCGGTCAGCCCGGCGGCGGCCAGCGCCGCGGCCAGCAGGATGCGGAGGGACTTCTGTCTCATCGCTGGTTCTGCTCCCTGTCGGTGATTGCGGGGGTGGGACACCTGCCTGGGAGGAGCGGCAGAAGTTCGCGGACGCGGTCAGCGCAGCCAGACGGCCGTGTCCGGGGGCAGCGCGCCGTCCTGGAGGGGCCCGCTGGCCAGCAGCACGTCACCGGTGATCGGGGCGGGCTCCGTTCCGAGGTTCACCACGCAGGTCAGGCCGGAGTCGCGGGTGAACGCCAGCACGCCGGCCGCGGACGGGAGCCAGGTGAGGGAGCCGTCGCCGAGGTGCTCGCGGCGGAGCGCCAGGGCGTCCCGGTAGAGGTTCAGCATCGAGCCGGGGTCGGCGTCCTGGGACTCGACCGTGAGGTCCTTCCAGTCGGGCGGCTGCGGCAGCCACGGGTCGCCGCCGAACCCGAACGGCGGCTCGTCCCCCGACCAGGGCAGCGGGACGCGGCAGCCGTCCCGGCCGGGGTCGGTGCGGCCGGAACGGGTCCAGATGGGGTCCTCGCGCACATCGTCCGGGAGGTCCTCGACCTCGGGCAGGCCGAGCTCCTCGCCCTGGTAGACGTAGACGGCGCCCGGCAGCGCCATCGCCAGCAAGGCGGCGGCCCGCGCCCGGCGCACCCCGAGCGCCCGGTCGGTCGGCGCGCCGTGCCGCCGGTCCTGCAGGTCGAACGAGGTGTCGGCGCGGCCGTACCGGGTCACCGGGCGGACGACGTCGTGGTTGGACAGCACCCAGGTCGCCGGGGCGCCCAGCGGCACGTGCGTCGCGAGGGTCGTGTCGATCACCCTGCGCAGCGCGTCCGGCTCCAGCGCGCAGTTGAGGAAGCCGAAGTTGAACGCGGTGTGCATCTCGTCCGGGCGCAGGTAGCGCGCGAAGCGCTCCTGGTCGGGCAGCCACACCTCGCCGACGAGCATCCGCCCGGGGTAGGCGTCGGTGATCTTGCGCCAGCCCCGGTAGATCTCGTGGACGCCGTCCCGGTCGGTGAAGGGGTCCTGGCCGTCGGGTTCGGCGTCGGGGTCCTTCACCGGCAATGCGGCCGAGTCGATGCGGATCCCGTCCACGCCGCGGTCGTACCAGAACCGCAGGACGTCGTGGAACTCGTGGACGACGTCCGGGCTGTTCCAGTTGAAGTCGGGCTGCTCGGGGGCGAACAGGTGCAGGTACCACTCCCCGTCCGGGACGCGGGTCCACGCGGGCCCACCGAAGATCGACTGCCAGTCGTTGGGCGGCCCCCCGTCCTTGCCGGGCCGGAACCAGAACCGCTCCCGCTCGGGCGAGCCCGGCCCGGCCGCGAGGGCCTCCCGGAACCAGGCCGCCTGGTCGGAGGCGTGGTTCGGCACCACGTCCAGGATGATCCGCAACCCGGCCTCGTGCGCCTCGCCGATCAGCGCCTCGGCCTCGGCGAGCGTGCCGAACACCGGCGCGACGTCCCGGTAGTCGGCGACGTCGTAGCCGCCGTCGGCCATCGGCGAGGGGTACCACGGGTTCAGCCACAGCGCGTCGACGCCGAGCCCGGCGAGGTAGGGCAGCCGGCCGCGCAGGCCGGCCAGGTCGCCGACGCCGTCACCGTTTCCGTCGGCGAAACTGCGCGGGTAGACCTGGTAGATCACCGCGCCGCGCCACCAGTCTTCGGGCATGCGAGCAACTCCTTAGTGAAACGGGGACGGGACAGCGAGACGGGGCGGGAGGCGCGAAGGGGGTCAGCCCTTCAGGCCGCCCGCCGTGAGACCGGCCATGATGTGCCGCTGGAAGACGAAGAAGACGACGATGGTGGGCAGGCTCGCGATCACCAGCGAGCCGATCAGCACGTTCTGCGGCACCTGCACCGCGAGGGACGCGATCGCGACGCTGATCGTCTTGCGTTCGGTGTCGGGCAGCACGAGCAGCGGCCAGACGAAGTCGCGCCACACGTTCACGACCGTGAAGATCGACACGACGCCGAGGATCGGCCGGGACACCGGCAGCACGATCGACCACAGGATCCGGGCGGGCGACGCGCCGTCCACCTCGGCGGCGTCCAGCAGCTCGGTGGGGATCGAGTCGAAGAACCGCTTGAGCAGGAAGATGTTGAAGGCGTTCGCGGCGGCAGGCAGCCAGATCGCCCACGGGGTGTTGAGCAGGTTGACGTGGAGGAGCGGCAGGTCCTTCACGGTCAGGTACGCGGGCAGCAGGATCACCATCGGCGGGATCATCAGCGTCGCGAGCATCATGCCGAGGACCGCCCGGCCGAGCAGCGGCCGCAGCTTGGACAGCGCGTACGCGGCGGTGACGTCCACGCCGAGCGTGAACAGCCAGGCGCCGAAGGCGTAGACCGTGGTGTTCCACATGTACGTGCCGAGGTCGAGCTGGCGCCACGCCTCCCGGTAGCCCTCCAGGTCGACGCCGCGCGGGAACACGCTCGGCGGGATGTCGGCCAGCTCGTCCGGCGACTTCATCGCGCCGGTGACCATCCAGTACAGCGGGAAGACGAACACGAACGTGAAGGTCACGAAGACGGTGGTGAAGACCGTCCAGTAGACCGCCCGGCCGCGCCGGGTGCCGAGCGTGTGCGGCGAGACGAGGGTCCGCGTCTCCGCCATGCCTACCTCGCTTCCTCGCGCGACACGCGCAGGTAGACGACGGAGAACACGAGCAGGACGATCATGAGCATCAGCCCGAGCGCGCCGCCTCCGCCGAAGTTCGTGAAGTTGAACGCGTACTGGTACATCAGGTAGGCGACGGTGACGGTGGCGTCCTCGGGCCCGCCCCCGGTGAGCAGGAACGGCTCGATGAACACCTGCATCGTCGCGATGATCTGCAGGAGCAGCATCACGAGCAGGATCAGCCTGGTCTGCGGGATCGTGATGTGCCGGATCCGGCGGAACAGCCCGGCGCCGTCCAGCTCCGCCGCCTCGTACAGCTCGCCGGGGATGGTCTGCAGTGCGGCCAGGTAGATCAGGGTGCCGCTGCCGAGGTTCATCCACGTCGACACCAGCACCAGCGAGACGAGCGCCGTCGAGGTCGAGTCGAGCCAGCTCAGCCCCGGCAACTGGAAGAACCCGAGGATCTGGTTGAACAGCCCGGGCCCGGGGTCGTAGAACCACTTGAACAGCAGCACCGCGACCGCGGGCGGCAGCATCACCGGCAGGTACACGACGAACCGCAGGTAGCCGCGGGCGTGCCTCAGCTCGTTCAGCACGATCGCGATGGCGAACGGCACGACGTACCCGATCATCAGCGCCAGCAGGGTGAAGATCGCGGTGTTGATCCAGGCGTCCACGAACACCGGGTCGCGGATCACGGTGCGGAAGTTCTCCAGGCCGACCCACTCGGCGTCCCCGACGAAGTTCGTCCGCTGGAAGCTGAGCAGCACCTCGCGGACGATCGGGTACCAGGAGAAGAACGCGAAGCAGATCAGCGCCCCGGACAGGAACCCGTAGGCGGTCAGGTTCCGCCGCACGCTCCGCCGGGCGCGGCCGGGCGTGCGCGGGGCCGCGGGCCGCTCGCGCTCGGAGGGCCGCGCCCGCGTCCGCACTGTGGTCATGGTCGATGTCCCCTCGGGAGGCCCGGGTCACCGGCGGGACGGCCGCCGGCGACCCGGTGGCGGGCGTCAGCTTCCGGACCGCGCGAGCGCGGCGTCGGCCTTCTTCTGCGCGTCGGCGAGCAGCTGGTCGATGTCGGCGTCACGCCTGGTCAGCACGGCCGAGACGACCGAGTCGAGGATGGCGTAGAGCTGCTGCGCCTGCGGCGGCTCCAGCTTCCCGGGGACGTTCAGGTAGGCGTCCTCGTACGGCTTGAAGTTCCGCACCGGCAGGTTCGCGGACGCCGCGCGCAGGTCCCGGTCCTTCTGGCCGGTCGCGTTCTGCCCGAAGAGCTTGGGCTGCGGGAGCCCGACCGGGCGCCCGTCCTTCGCGGCCCGCGCGTAGTTCAGCTGCCCCTGGCCGGGCGTGATCGAGTAGAAGTCCAGCCACATCAGCCCGGCCTTGATCTTCTCCGGGGACGCCTTCGGGTTGATCATGTAGCCGTCGCCGCCGAGCAGCGTGCCCGTCGCGCCGGGGATCGGGCCCATGCCGTAGTCCTCGTAGTCGCCCTTGAACTGGTCGACGAGCGCGGTGGCGTTGTCGGGGGCGCCGAGGTACATCCCGAGCTTGCCGGCGGCCATCATCCGCTGGATGTCGGCGTCGACGAGGAGCTGCTTGCTGCCCATCGAGTCGTCCGTCCAGCGCATGTCCTTGAGGTTCTGCAGGACGGCCTTGCCCTGCGGGCTGTTGAACGCCGACTTCCTGCCGTCCGGGCTCACCATGGAGCCGCCCTGGCTGTAGAGCGAGGTGGTGAAGTGCCACCCGCCCTGGTTCTTGGCGCTCAGCTCGGCGTAGCCGACGACCCCGTCGCCGAGGGCGCTGATCTTCTTGGCGGCGTCGCGGACCTCGGCCCAGGTCTTGGGCGGCGCGTCCGGGTTCAGGCCGGCCTTCTCGAACAGCTTCCGGTTGTAGAACAGGCCCATCGTGTAGTTCTGCCGCGGCAGCCCGTACACCTTGCCGCCGTCCTTGAAGACCTTCATGACGGCCGGGTCGAGGTTCCCGTACTGCTCGACCTGGCCGAGGTAGGGGGTGAGGTCGGCGGCCTGGCCGTGCGCGACGATGTTCTTGACGTCGGTGAAGTAGACGTAGAAGACGTCCTCCATCTGCCCGCCCGCGAGCTTCGCCTGGAAGGTCTGGGGGTCGATGCAGGGGAAGGCGTCCTTGCCCTCGACGGTGATGTTGGGGTGCAGCTTCTGGAACGCGGCGACGTCCTCGTTCCACTCCTTGCGCTGGGCCGCCTGGCTCTTGGCCGGCATGCAGCCGACCGTGATCGACACCTTGGTGCCGGCGTCCAGGGGCGCCGTGTCCTGGTCGTCGGAGCCGTCCCCGCCGCAGCCGGCGGCGGTCGCGCCGAGCACCGCGGTGAGCATCGTCAGGGTGGCGAGTATCCGGGGTCTCATGGGGGTTCCTCCTGGGCCGTCGGGTCGGCCGATTGCGAGGAACATACAGAGACCTACATCACAATGCAATAGATGAATTGACATGCGCAAGAAGTCGACAATGCGACCGGTCACCTCTGCAAACGCACGTCGGACACGCGAAAGCCGCCCTGCGAAAGGGCGGCATTCGGACGGTCTCGAACCGGCGCGGCGTCAGGCGGCGCGGACGGGCGCGGTCGACGCCCGGACGACGAGCTCCGGCTCGTACAGCAGTTCCTCGGCGGTGACCGAGCCGCCTTCCACCTGGTTCACCAGCAGCGTCACCGCCGCGCGGCCGATGGCCTCGATCGGCTGCCGGACGGTGGTCAGCGGCGGGTTCACGCAATTCATGAACGCCGAGTCGTCGTAACCGACGACCGAAACGTCGTCCGGCACCGACCTGCCGAGCCGCCGCACCGCGCGGATGACGCCGAGCGCCAGGGGGTCGCTGGCGCAGATGATGCCGGTCACGCCGTCGCGGATGAGCCGCCCGGTGACCGCCTGCCCGCCCTCCAGCGAGAACATGCTGCGCCTGACCCACGCGTCCGGCAGCTCGACGCCGGCGCGCTCGGCGGCGTCGCGGACGGCGGCGAGCTTGCGGCTGCACGGGACGTGGTCCTCGGGCCCGAGGACGATCCCGATCCGCTCGTGGCCGAGCGACAGCAGGTGCGCGAACGCCTGCTCGGCGGCCACCGCGTCGTCGGTGGAGACCTGCGGGAAGCTCAGCTTCTCGGCCGCCGCGTTGACCAGCACGACGGGCAGCCGCACGTCGAGCAGCCGGTGGTAGTGGTCGTGCGGCGCGTCGGCCTCCGCGTACAGCCCGCCCGCGAAGATCACCCCGGAGGCCTGCTGCTGGAGGAGCATCTCGACGTAGTCGGCCTCCGACAGGCCGCCCGGGGTGAGCGTGCACAGCACCGGCGTGAACCCGCGCTGGGCGAGGGCGCCGCCGACGACCTCGGCCAGCGCGGGGAAGATCGGGTTGCCGAGCTCGGGCAGCACGAGGCCGACCAGCCGGGCCCGCTCGCCCCGCAGCTGGGTGGGGCGCTCGTAGCCGAGCACGTCGAGGGCGGTGAGCACCGCGGCGCGGGTCGCGTCCGACACGCCGGGCTTGCCGTTCAGGACCCGGCTGACGGTGGCCTCGCTGACCCCGACCTTCTTGGCGACCTCGGCCAGTCGACGTGTCATGCCGCAACTATACGACGCCTCCCTGCAAGTTCAGCAGGGTGCGCGCAAACCGCTTACATCCCTTGCGTGCGGGCGACGCGGTTGACCGCGGACAGCATCGCCTTGAGGGACGCGGTGACGATGTTGCCGTCGATGCCGACGCCCCACACCGTCGTCCCCGCCCCGTCGCCGAACCGGACCTCGCACTCGACGTAGGCGGCGGCGCGCGCGTCGCCGCCCGCGCTCATCGCGTGCTCGGCGTAGTCCAGCACCCGCACGCCGACGCCGACCGTGCCGAGCGCGTCCTCGAACGCCGAGACCGGGCCGTTGCCGACGCCCTCGATCTCGCGGATCTCGCCGTCCACCCGGACGTCGCAGCTGATCGCGTCCTTCTCGTCCACGCGGGACGCCGTGCGGTGCGCCAGCAGCCCGACGCGCGGCCCGTTGGCGAGGAACTCCGACTCGAAGATCTCCCACATCCGCTCGGCCGTGACCTCGCCGCCCGCGGTGTCGGTGTGCTGCTGCACGACGCGGGAGAACTCGATCTGCAGCCGCCGCGGCAGCTCCAGCGCGTGCTCGGTCTTCATCACGTAGGCGACGCCGCCCTTGCCGGACTGGCTGTTGACCCGGATGACGGCCTCGTAGGTCCGGCCGACGTCGTGCGGGTCGATCGGCAGGTACGGGACCTCCCAGCGGTACGCCTCCACCGGGACCCCGGCGGCGTCGGCGTCCTTGCGCAGGTGGTCGAAGCCCTTGTTGATGGCGTCCTGGTGCGACCCGGAGAACGCGGTGTACACCAGGTCGCCGCCGTAGGGGTGGCGCTCGTGCACGGGGAGCTGGTTGCAGTACTCGACCGTGCGGCGGATCTCGTCGATGTCGGAGAAGTCGATCTGCGGGTCGACGCCCTGGGTGAACAGGTTCAGGCCCAGCGTCACCAGGCACACGTTGCCGGTGCGCTCGCCGTTGCCGAACAGGCAGCCCTCGATGCGGTCGGCGCCCGCCATGTAGCCCAGCTCGGCGGCGGCGACGGCCGTCCCGCGGTCGTTGTGCGGGTGCAGGGACAGGATGACGGAGTCCCGGTAGGCCAGGTTCCGGTGCATCCACTCGATCTGGTCGGCGTACACGTTCGGGGTGGCCATCTCCACCGTGGCCGGCAGGTTGACGATGACCTTTTTCTCCGGCGTCGGCCTCCACACGTCGTTGACGGCGTTGCAGACCTCGACGGCGTACTCCAGCTCGGTGCCGGTGAACGACTCGGGCGAGTACTGGAAGAAGATCTCGGTGTCGCCCATGTCCTCGGCGAGCTTGGCGCACAGCTTGGCGCCCTCGACGGCGATCGCGGTGATGCCGTCCCTGTCCTGCCCGAACACCACGCGGCGCTGCAGGGTGCTCGTCGAGTTGTACAGGTGGACGATCGCCTGCTTCGCGCCGCGGACCGACTCGAAGGTCCGCTCGATCAGCTCGGGGCGGGCCTGCGTCAGGACCTGGATCACCACGTCATCGGGGATCCGGTCCTCCTCGATGATCTGCCGGACGAAATCGTAGTCGGTCTGGCTGGCCGCCGGGAACCCGACCTCGATCTCCTTGTACCCCATCCGTACCAGCAGCTCGAACATCTTGAGCTTGCGGTGGGCGTCCATCGGGTCGATCAGGGCCTGGTTGCCGTCCCGCAGGTCGACGGCGCACCAGCGGGGCGCCTCGGTGATGACGGCGTCCGGCCACGTCCGGTCGGTGAGCCGGACGGGGGCGAAGGGCCGGTAGCGCTGGAAGGGCATGCCGGAAGACTGCTGTTGCGGATACATCCGTTGGGGTCTCTCTGCTCGAACCTCGCGGCCGACGTCCACGTTGAACTCCCGCAGCGAGGGAGCCGACCTGGTTACAGGCCCCCGCTGCGGCCGCTAAGGAGGAGCAGCTCACGCAACACGAGGGCCAAGGTAACAGATGGCATCCGAGTCACGGAAACCGGCGTCCGGATGATGAGACGGATCACTCCCCGCCGCGCCCGGGGACGAGCACGCTGAGGCAGGTCACGCAGCCGTCCAGCGCCTCGAACTCGCTGATGTCGACGCTCGTGACGCGCAGCCCGTCCGCCGCCAGGACGGCGGCCGTGCGCGGCGCCGCCGCCGACATCAGGACGTGGTCGGGCCCGAGCACCACCACGTGCGCCCCCTCCGGCTCCGGCGCGACGCGCAGGCACGGGAGCACCGACGTGTCCACCATGTCCGGGGCGCCGATGAGGACGCCGTCCGGCAGCGCGGTCATCGCCGACTTCAGGTGCAGGCAGCCGCTGATGCCCACCGGGACGACCTTCCGCCCGCCCAGCAGCCGCGCGAGCTGGCAGATGCCCTCCTCGTTCGTCCGGACGCCGCGTCCCACGTAGACCGTGTCGCCGACCGCGAGGACGTCGCCGCCGTCCAGGGTCCCCGGGGCCGTGATCCGCTCGACCCGCAGGCCCATCTCCCGCGCCGCCCGCTCCGCGCCGGCGAGCTCGCCGCGGCGGCCCGGCGCGCTCGAGCGGCCGAGGATCGCCAGGTCGCCGGAGACGACCAGGGCGTCCTCGACGAACACCGCGTCCGGGTGGTCGTCGGCGGGCGCGACCGCACCGACCCGCCAGCCCGCCGACCGCAGCGCCGCGACGTACGCCGCGTGCTGGCGCGCCGCGAGGGCGGTGTCCACCGGGCGGCGCGTCGCGTGCGTGACGATCCCCTCGGCCAGCCGCGGGCCCGGCGCCCGGACCAGCGCCCTCCCGGTGCCGTGCGGACCGGCGGCGGCGCCCATGTCAGCGCGCCGCCCCCTCGGTGGTCACGATGACGCCGAGCGCGTAGGCGCGGGACATCCCGAGCAGGTCCGCGATGCCGTGCAGGGCCTGTCGCTCCCCCTCGCCGAGCGGCCCGTCGGCCAGCCCGATCCGGACGGCCTGGGCGAGGAACCACTCCTTGGCCTCCACGGCGAGCTGGGCGCCCGCCCGGGCGACCTCCTGCTCCAGGAACGTGCGGCGCAGCGCGAGATCCGCGTCGACGGCGTCGCCGTCGTACTCCGGCTCGCCGTACCCGGTCACCGTCGCGACCGCGCGGGCGCGGGACGCGGCGTCGGCCGGGTCGCCGGCGCGCAGCACCAGGGCCGCCGCCGCCCGCATCCCCGCGGCGAGCGCCTCGGCCATCTGCCGGGCGGTCGGCGTGCGCAGCGCCGACACCGGGAACCGGCCCCGGCACGTCCGGCACTCCACGGCGTGCCCGAGCCGCCACAGCGGCACCATCGGAACGAAGAACAGCGAGAACCAGCGGCGCCCGGCCCGCCGCCGGTAGGCGCGGTCGCCCCCGCACTGCGGGCAGTGGAACGTCCCCTCGCTGACGGTGCGGAAGACCGCCGTCAGGCCGAAAACGAGCAACACCGGGGCTCTCCTCCCATAACGGACTTCGTTCCAAAGTACCGATCCGGCGCCGCCCCCGGGGGCGTCCCGGACAATGCCGTTCCTGCGTTTACGCTGGGTCCATGACCGGTGACCTCGGATCCGACGCGGACCGCGCGCGGTCTCGCCCGACCTTCCTGCCGCCCGTCGACGGCTATCCGCCGCAGGAGGCACCGGCCGAGGCCGCCGACGGGGCCGTCCCCGCCGGACTCCCGCCGCGGCGCGGCACGCCCTGGATCCTCGCCATGATCGCCTCGGCGTCGGCGCTGCTGGTGGCGGCGTTCCTGCCGTGGGCACGGGCGCAGGTCGTCGTCGACCTGTTCGGCCGCACGCTGAGCCGCGACCTCGGCAGCCTGGCGGGCATCGACGCCGACGGCGCGGTCCTCGCCGTCCCGGTGCTCGCGGTGATCTCGATCGCGCTCGCCGCCTGGGACCTGATCGGGCGGGACGCGCGGATCGGCGCGCTCGCCGCCGTCCCCGGCATGCTCGCCCTGCTCGTGTGCGGCCTGTTCGTGCTGCGGCTCGACGGCGTCCGCGACAAGTTGCCCGAGACGGGGCTGGACCTCGGCTACCAGATCACCGTCCGGTTCGGCTGGTACCTCGCGGTCATCGCCTCCCTGCTGGTCGTCGGGTTCAGCCTCGCCCGCCCCATCAGCGAGCGGGTGTCGGCGCACCGGGGGTCGGGGCAGCCGCATTACCCGCAGTACGCGTACCCGGACCAGCAGTATCCGGACCAGCAGTACCCCGACCAGCAGTACCCCGACCAGCAGTATCCGGACCGGTACTCGGACCAGCAGTACTCGACCGGCGAGTACGCCGTCTGGCCGTCGGAGGAGCAGGCGTGGGGCCGCGAGGAACCCCCGGCGCACGCGGACGCGGCACCGGAGCCCCAGCCCGACGAGCCGCCGAAGGACCAGGCCCCCGGGCGGGAGGCCGGTCAGTCGTAGAACCCGAGCCGGCGGAGCTGCTTGGGGTCGCGCTGCCAGTCCTTGAGGACGCTGACGCGCAGGTCGAGGAACACCTTCGTGCCGAGCAGCGCCTCGATCTGCCGGCGCGCCGCCGCGCCGACCTCCTTCAGCCGCGAGCCCTTGTGCCCGATGATGATCCCCTTCTGGCTGGAGCGCTCGACGAACAGGTGCGCGTAGACGTCGATCATGTCGTCGCGGCCCTCGCGCGGGCCCATCTCGTCCACGGTCACGGCGATCGAGTGGGGCAGCTCGTCGCGGACGCCCTCCAGTGCGGCCTCGCGGATCAGCTCGGCGACGAGGACCTGCTCTGGCTCGTCGGTGAGGTCGTCCTCCGGGTAGAGCGGCATGCCCTCGGGCAGGTGGGCTATCAGCAGGTCGCCGACCAGGCCGACCTGGAACCCGCTCTCGGCGGAGCACGGCACGATGTCGGCGAACTCGCCGAGCCGCCCGACCGCGAGGAGCTGCTCGGCCACCTGCTCCGGCGCGGCCAGGTCGGTCTTGGTGACGATCGCGACCACCGGCGTCTTCTTCACCGCGGCCAGCTCGCGGGCGATGTACTTGTCGCCGGGCCCGACCGGCTGGTCCGCCGGGACGCAGAACCCGATCACGTCCACCTCGGTCAGCGTCGACCGGACGAGGCTGTCGAGCCGCTCCCCGAGCAGGGTGCGGGGCTTGTGCAGGCCGGGGGTGTCGACCACGACGAGCTGCGCGTCCGGCCGGTGCACGATCCCCCGGATGGCGCGCCGCGTGGTCTGCGGGCGGCTGCTGGTGATCGCTACCTTGGTGCCCACCAGGGCGTTCATCAGGGTGGACTTGCCCACGTTGGGGCGCCCGATGAAGCACGCGAACCCGGCGCGCATGGTCATTGCGGTGTCCTCCTCGTTCAGGCCCGGACAGTGTATTCGCGCCGGGTCATGCCGCGGTGCCGAGCCGGTCGAGCGCCGCGGTCGCGGCCTCGATCCAGTAGGCCGCGCCGAGGCGGGCGGCGACGTCGGCCGCGCGCCGGTAGTGCCCGGCGGCCACGTCCGCCGGGCGGTCGAGGAAGCGGGCGAGGTCGCCGAGGACGTGCGCGACCGGGCCGACCGTGGCGACGGCGGTGGCGCCGCCGGAGAAGTGCCCCTCGTAGGGCAGGAGCCGCGCGTAGGCGTGCTCGGCCAGCGGGCGGTCGCCGAGGGCCACGGCCCGGAGCCCGCGGACCGCCATGGTGAGGTCGAAGAAGTAGTCGAGCCGGACGGGCCCGGCCCCGGCTACGGCCCGCCGGGCGTCCGCCGTGCGGCCGGCGGAGGCGAGGGCGAGGGCGTACACGTCCGCGGTCGCCGCGACGTGCTCCCACTGCCCGTGCAGCCAGGCGGCCTCGTCCACCATCTCCCCGGCCCGCCCCTGGACCAGCCGCAGGCAGAACGGGCCGAGGACCGCCATGCCGCGCTCGCTGAACCAGATGTTGGTCCGGCCGATGGCGCGGCCGACCTCGGCGAACGCGTGCTCGGCCTCCTCGGCCGGGGCGGTGAAGGCGCGGACGAGGCTCGCGTACCAGTCCGCGATGTTGGCCAGCAGCGGCAGCCCGTACTGGTCGGCGAGCCGCCGCCCCTCCGCGAGGTGCCGGCGCGCGGCGGGCAGGTCCAGCGCGGCGACGCTCGCCTGCTGGAGCTGCAGGTGCGCGAGGACGCGGTAGGTGCCGAGGTCGTGCTCGGTCGCCACGTCGAGCAGCTCGGAGGCGATCCGGAGGCGCTCGGCGAGGTCGTCCGCCGCCCGGGAGCGGTTGATGTAGGCGCCGTTGAGCGCGACGGCGACCAGTTCGGGGTCGGCCAGCTCGCGGGCCGTGCGCAGCGCCTCCTCGGAGGCCTTCAGGCCTCGGTCGTGCTGCTCGCCCTCCAGCTCCATGGCGAGCGTGGTCAGCAGCCGGACGCGCAGCTCCCGCTCGTCCTGCGGGAGCCGCGCGAGCGCCTCGTCGGTCGCGTCCACCACGGCGTCGTCGCGGCTGCCGTACTCGCGGCTCGTCCACAGCGTCGGGATGTCGAAGCCGACGATGATCCGGGAGAGCAGCCGGACGTCGCCGAAGGCGCGGGCGTCGGCGATGGCGGCGCGCCGCCGCTCCCGCGCGTCCACGACCTGCCCGGCGAGCGCGGTGGAGCGGATCGCGGCGGCCTCCGCCTCCAGCCGTTCCGGAGCCGCCTCGGGACCCCGGGCGCGCAGGGTCTCCACGACGCGGACCCACAGGTCGGCCGCGGCGGCGTGCGCGTAGCGGGCCTCGGCGGCCGCGGCGGCGCGCCGCGCGTACCGGACGGCCTTGGCCGGGTCCGTGCCCGCCTCCAGGTAGTGGTGCGCGATCGCGGCGGCCTCGCCGGGGGCGTGCCGCTCGAGGGCGGCGGCGACCCGGCCGTGCAGCCGGAGCCGGCGGGCCCGCGAGACCCCGTCGTAGAGGGTGTCGCGGACGAGCGCGTGCGCGAACCGGACCCGGCCCGGCGCGGGCTCGGTGACCAGCCCGCTGCCGAGGCCGGCCTCGACGGCGTCGATCACCGTCTCCTCGTCCCCGGCCAGGTCGGACAGGACGCGCAGGTCCGCGTCCCGGCCGATGACGGCGGCGTCCCGCAGCACGGACCGGGCCGGTTCCGGCAGCCGGGCGATGCGGCGGCGCAGCACGTCCCCGACGCCGGCCGGCACCCGCCGCGTCGCGGCGGGCAGGCCCTCGGCGTCGATGAGCCGGGCCGTCTCCCGGGTGAAGAACGGGTTGCCGCCGGTCCGCTCGGCGATCGCCGCCAGCTCCGCGTCGGCCAGGTCGGTGTCGCAGGTGCCGCGGACCAGGACGGCGACCTCGGCGGGCGTCAGGCCGCCGAGCTCGATCCGCACGGGCTCGTGCCGGGCGAGGGCGGCCAGCGCGGCGGCGAGGCCGTCGGGGACCTCGGTCTGCCGGAACGTGGCGAGCAGCAGGACGGGACGGTCCCGGAGCCGGACGGCGAGCCGGACGAGCAGGGCGAGCGTCTCCTCGTCGGCCCAGTGCAGGTCGTCCAGGACGAGCAGCAGCGGCGCCGTCTCCGCGACGCCGGAGAGGTAGTCGCCGACGGCCAGGTGGAGCCGGAACCGCCCGGTGCTGACGTCTGCGTCGCCGGGGCGGGTGACGGCGTCGTCCAGCAGCGGGCCGAGGCGCTCGGCCGGCCCGGCGGCGGGCGGCGCGGCGGCGGCCAGCTCGCGCAGCAGCTCGGCCCACGGCCAGGCCGCGGGCGCTCCCCCGGTCTCAGGGGCCCGGCCCCAGGCGCACGTCCAGCCGCGCTCGGCGAGGCCCCGCGCGAACCGCTCGGCGAGCGCCGTCTTCCCCATGCCGGCGTCGCCGACGACGAGGGCGACGGCGGCCCGGCCCGCCTCGGCGGCGACGGCGGCGCCCTCCAGCCTGGCCAGCTCCTCGGCGCGCCCGACGAACGCCGCCCGCTCCCGCGGTCCCGGCACCGACCGCAGGACGGGGCGGCGGCGCGGGGCCTCCCCGGCCCCCAGCGCGGGCGCCTGGGCCAGGATGTCGGCCTCCAGGCGGCGCAGCGCGGGGCCGGGATCGACGCCGAGTTCCTCGCTCAGCGCCGTGCGGGCCCGCCGCAGGGCCGCGAGGGCGTCGCCCTGCCGTCCGGCCCGGTACAGGGCCAGGGCCAGCAGCCGCCACGCCTCCTCGCGCAGCGGGTTGCCGGCGGCGTGCGCCTCCAGGTCGGGGACGGCCTCGGCGGCGGCCCCGAGCCGGAGCATCGCCTCGGCGCGGCGCTCGACGGCCAGGCGGCGGCGCTCGTCCAGGCGGGCGGCCTCGGCCGCGGCCCACGGCAGGTCGGCGAACTCGGCGTAGGCGGGTCCGCGCCACTCGGCGAGCGCGGCCTCCGCGCGGCGGCGCGCCTCCGCCGGGTCGTTCGCCAGCAGCTCGGCGGCCTCGTCGATCAGCGCGTCGAACCGCCACGCGTCGACGGCGCCGTCCGGCAGCCGGAGCGCGTACCCCGGCGGCTCGGTGACGAGGACCTGCGCGGGCGTGCGGGGCGGGCGGTCCGGTTCGAGGGCGCGGCGCAGGTGCGACACGAAGGACTGCAGCCCGGCGGCGGCCCGCGGCGGGGCCGTCCCGGCCCACAGGTCCTCGACGAGCCGGTCCGCCGTCACCATCGCGCCCCGCGCGGCGACGAGGCGCGCGAGGACGGAGCGTTGCCGGGGACCGCCGAGGTCGGCGGCAACCCCCGCCACCTCGGCGCCGAAGGCCCCGAGAACGCGTACGACAGGCGACATGTCCCGCTCAGCCTAACCGGGACATGCCGCACCATCGCGATCACTCCCCCGGTTACGCGCCGCTGGGTTCGAGCTCCCGCTCGGCCGCCGCCGGCGGCGCGGCGCCGCCGTGCAGGTCGATGTCCGGCAGGACGCGGGCGAGCGGCCGCGGCAGCCACCAGTTGGCCCGCCCGAGCAGCGACATCGTGGCGGGCACCAGCACCAGCCGGACGACGGTCGCGTCCAGCGCCACGGCCACCGCGAGCCCCACCCCCATCTGCTTGATCACCAGGCCGGGGTCGGCGGCGAAGCCGAGGAACACCGCCACCATGATCAGCGCCGCGCTGGAGATGACCCGCCCGGTGGCGGCGAGCCCCCGGGTCACCGAGCCGCGCGCGTCGCCGTTCCGCAGCCACTCCTCCCTGACCCGCGAGAGCAGGAAGACCTCGTAGTCCATGGACACGCCGAACAGGACGGCGAACATCAGCAGCAGGATGAACGACGACACCGGGACGCTGTGCGGGAGGCCGAGCAGCTCGGCGCCCCACCCCCACTGGAACACCGCCGTCAGGACCCCGTACGCGGCGCCGATCGACAGCAGGTTCATCGCGGCGGCCTTCAGCGGCGCCAGCAGCGACCGGAACACGATCATCAGCATGAGGAACGAGGTCGCGACCACCACGCCGATCACCGGCCACAGGCGCTCCGACAGCATCCGGGACAGGTCCACGTAGACCGCGGTCAGCCCGGTGATCTCCGCGTCCGGCGGCAGCGCGTCCGCGCGGATCCGGTCGACGAGGCCGGTCACCCGCTCGTCCTGCGGCCCGTACTCCGGCGTGACCATGATCACGGCGGCGTCGCGCGCCGGGGACAGCTGGGGCGGCGAGACGGCCGTGACGCCGTCCGTCCTGGCGAGCCGCTCCCCCAGCCCCGGCAGGGCGCCCGGGTCGGTCTTCGTCAGGTCGACCGCGACGACCAGCGGACCGTTGGCGCCGGGCCCGAAGCCGTCCGCGACCAGGTCGTAGGCCTGCCGGACCGTGTTGGACGTCGGCTCGCTGCTCGCGTCGCTCGGCCAGGTCCGCATCCCGACCGCGGGCGCGGCCAGCGCCAGCATCAGCACCGCCGCGCCGAGCAGCCACGGCCACGGGTGCCGCCCGACGTGCCCCGCCCAGCGCCGCACCCGCGGCGAATCCACGACGATCGCCGCGCCGGCGGCCCGGTCGCGGCGCCGCAGCACCCGGCGCCCGGCGAGCCCCAGCACCGCGGGCAGCAGCGTGACGGCGCTCAGCACGGTGGCCGCGACGACCAGCCCCGTGGTGAAGCCCATCGTCATGAACACCGGGATCCGCGACAGCACCAGGCCGCACAGCGCCAGCAGCACCGTGAACCCGGCGAACAGCACCGACAGCCCCGCCGTCGCGATGGCGCGCCCGACCGCCTCGGGAACGTCGAGCCCCTCGGCCAGCCCCTCGCGGTGCCGGGTGAGGACGAACAGGGCGTAGTCGATGCCGACGCCCAGCCCCACCATGGTCGCCAGCGTCGGCGCCGTGGTCGCGACGTCGGTGACCGCGGCCACCAGCGTGATCCCCGACACGCCCGCGCCGAGCCCGGCCAGCGCCACCGCCAGCGGCAGCCCCGCGGCCACCACCGACCCGAACGCCAGCAGCAGGATGACCAGCGCGGCCACGATCCCGATCGCCTCGGCCACCCCGCCGGGCGCCGTCACGTTCTCCGGCACCTGGCCGCCGAACTCCACCTGGTAGCCGGCCGCTTCCAGGTTCTTCGTCGCCGACCGCAGCAGGTCCAGCGTCTCCCCGGGCTCCAGGTCCGTGACCGGCACCGAGTACCGGACGGTCACCAGCGCGGTCGCGCCGCCCTTCCCGACCTGCGCCGGATCGACTGCGCTGACGTGCGGCAGCCGCCGCAGCTCCGCCGACGCCGCGTCCAGCTTCGCCCGGTCGACCGCCCCCGACCGCGCGTGGACGACGACCCGGGCGTCCGCCCCCGACAGCGCCGGGAACCGCTCCTCCAGCAGGTCGGTCGCCTTCTGCGACCCCGTCCCGGCCAGCGTGTAGTTGTCGTGCAGCGCACCCCCGGCGACCCCGGCCAGCCCGGCCATCGCCGCGACGAGCACCACCCATATGGCGATGAACCGCCAGGGCCGCACGGCGGCGGCCCTCCCCAGCCGATACAGCAGACGGGACATCACGTCTCCCCCAAGAACGACAGTGTTCAACGCCCTAGACCCTCACAAACCCCCCTTGCCGCCCACTTGGCGCTGACTTGCGTCGGCCCAGGGGGCCGTAGGCTTGGGGGGTGAGCGAGCTGAACGCCGAGGACGCGAAGATCATCACCCTGGCCAGGTCGGCGCGGGCGCGGACGGGCGCCGCGGAGGGGGCCGCCGTGCGCGACGAGACGGGCCGCACCTATTCGGCGACGAGCGTGGACCTGCCGTCCCTGAAGCTCTCGGCCCTCAAGGCCGCCGTGGCGATGGCCGTTTCCAGCGGCGCCGAAGACCTGGAGGCCGCCGCCGTCGTCACCGCCGCCGAAGCACCGGACCCGTCCGACGTCACCGCCGTCCGCGACCTGGGCCCCAAGGCCCCGGTCCTGGTAGCGCGCCCCGACGGCACCGTCCACACCACCCTCACCTGACCCGCTGCCCGGACGCCCACGGCGCCGTGAGGATCGCCTGCGTCGTGACGGGGGTTCCAGGGGGTCGCCCCCTGGGTTAACTCCGCGAGGATCTGGCGGGTCTTGAAGGGGGGTCTGGGGGGTCGTTCTCCTGGGTGGGCTTGGTTCCCCGGACCAGCACCGTTCCTACACGGTTGCGGCGGCCGGCTATGGTCTCCGCCTTCAGGGTCAGGGTGGGGCCGTCGTCGCCGGTGCCGACCGTGGCCGTGGAGCCTTCGATGGGGACGCGGCCCAGGGCGTGGGCCAGCAGGCCGCCGACCGTCTCGACCTCCTCGACGTCGATCTCGACGTCGAAGAGCTCGGCGAGGTCCTCGACGGGGAGGCGGGCGGTGACGCGGGCGGCGCCGTCCTCCAGCCAGGTGACGGGCGGGATCTCCACGTCGTACTCGTCGGTGATCTCGCCGACGATCTCCTCCAGGATGTCCTCGATGGTGACGAGGCCGGCGGTGCCGCCGTACTCGTCGATGACGATCGCGACGTGCGTCTGCTGGGCCTGCATCTCGCGCAGCAGCTCGTCGATCGGCTTGCTGTCGGGGACGTAGGTGGCGGGCCGCATGACCGAGCCGACCGTCTCGGCCTCCTCGCCGCCGGGGTTCTCCTGGCTGCGGCGGACGATGTCCTTGAGGTAGGCGATGCCGACGACGTCGTCCTCGTTCTCGCCGACGACGGGGATGCGGGAGAAGCCGCTGCGCAGGGCGAGGGACAGCGCCTGGTGGAGCGTCTTGCCGCGCTCGACGAAGACGATGTCGGTGCGCGGGACCATCACCTCGCGGACGAGGGTGTCGCCCAGCTCGAACACCGAGTGGATCATCTCGCGCTCGACCGGTTCGATGAGGCTGCGCTGCTCGGCCAGGTCGACCAGGTCGCGCAGTTCCGCCTCGGACGCGAACGGGCCCTCCCGGAAGCCCTTGCCGGGGGTCAGCGCGTTGCCGAGCGCGATCAGCAGCCGGGGCAGCGGCCCGAACACCCGGGTCACCGGGTGGATGACCGCGGCGCCGGCGAGCGCGATCCGGTCGGCGTGCTGGATGCCGAGGGTACGGGGCCCGACGCCGATCACCACGTAGCTCACCACGATCATGATCGCGGCGGCGGTGACGTAGGCGCGCCACGTCTCGTCCAGCCAGGAGATGCACAGGTCCGCGACGATCACGGTGGCGACGAGCTCGCAGCCGATCCGCAGGAGGAGGACCATGTTGACGTAGCGTGCCGGGTCGGCGACGACCTCGGCGAGCCGCGCGGAGCCGCGCCGCCCCTCCCGGACGACCTCCTCGACGGTGACGCGGGACACCCGGGCGAGCGCCGTCTCGGTGCCGGCCAGCAGGCCCGCCAAGAAGACCAGGCCCACCGCCAGGGCGGACAGCCACGCCTGCGCGGTGCTCATCAGCCGCCGCGTTCCTCCCGCCAGGAGGTCAGGAGGCCGGCCTGCAGGCCGAACATCTCCTTGTGCTCCTCCGGCTCGGCGTGGTCGTAGCCGAGGAGGTGCAGGATGCCGTGCGCGCACAGCAGCTGCAGCTCGTCCTCGGTGCTGTGCCCGGCCTCGCGCGCCTGCCGCTCCGCGACCGCGGGGCACAGGACGACGTCGCCGAGCAGCCCGGGGTCGGTCTCGCCGTCCTCGTCGGCGCCGCCGGACAGGTGGCCGGGGCGCAGCTCGTCCATGGGGAACGACAGCACATCGGTTGGGCCGGGCTCGTCCATCCACTTCTCGTGCAGCTCGGTCATCGCGGCCTCGTCGACGAGGAGCACCGACAGCTCGGCGAGCGGGTGGACGCGCATCCCGTCCAGGACGTGCCGGGAGAGCCCGGCGAGGGCCTGCTCGTCGACCGGGACGCCGGACTCGTTCAGCACCTCGACGGTCACCGCCGCCCCCGCTTGCGGGAGCCGTCGCGCGCCGCCGCGCCGCGCTTGAAGTCGGGCACCTGCTTCTCGTCGTAGCGGTTGTAGGCGTCGACGATGTCGGTGACCAGCTTGTGGCGGACGACGTCGCGGCTGTCGAGCCGGCAGAAGTGGATGTCCTCGACGCCGTCGAGGATGTCCTGCACGACGCGCAGCCCGCTCAGCTGCCCGTTCGGCAGATCGACCTGCGTGACGTCGCCGGTGACCACGACCTTCGACCCGAACCCGAGCCGGGTGAGGAACATCTTCATCTGCTCGGGCGAGGTGTTCTGCGCCTCGTCCAGAATGATGAACGAGTCGTTCAGCGTGCGGCCGCGCATGTAGGCCAGGGGGGCGACCTCGATCGTGCCGGCGGCCATCAGGCGCGGGATCGAGTCGGGGTCGACCATGTCGTGCAGCGCGTCGTAGAGCGGGCGCAGGTACGGGTCGATCTTCTCGTAGAGCGTTCCGGGCAGGAAGCCGAGCCGCTCGCCCGCCTCCACGGCCGGGCGCGTGAGGATGATCCGGTTGACCTGCTTGTCCTGCAGCGCGCGGACGGCCTTGGCCATCGCCAGGTACGTCTTGCCGGTGCCGGCCGGGCCGATCCCGAACACGATCGTGTGCTTGTCGATCGAGTCGACGTACCGCCGCTGGTTCAGCGTCTTCGGGCGGATCGTGCGGCCGCGGCTGGACAGCACGTCCAGCGTGAGGACCTCGGCGGGGCGCGCGTCGGTCTCGCCGCGCATCATCGCGAGGCTGCGCTCGACGGCGTCGGGGGTCAGCTGGGTGCCGCCCTTCAGCAGGTCGAGCATCTCGGTGAAGAGCCGGGAGACCAGGTCGGTCTCGCTCTCCGGCCCGGTCACGGTGATCTCGTTGCCGCGGACGTGGATGTCGATGTCGTCGCCGAACGCCTGCTCGATCGCGTGGAGCAGCTCATCCCGGGAGCCCAGCAGGCTCACCATCGAATGGTCGTCCGGCACTACGATCTTGATCTGCGAGCGCGAGCCGGAACGGTCGTCGCGCCCCGTGCGAGGTGACCTCGTGGAAGTTGATTCGACCATCAGCCGGGCCTTGCGGCCTTCGGACCTGCCTTCTGTCTGCTCCGGGTGTCGGTGTGTGCCGGTTCCATCGTACCGACGACCCCCGACGGCGCGCCGAATGGTTTTCCGGCGGGCCGGATCCGCTCAGCCGGGGGGCCAGTTCAGGCCACGCCCGCCCAGCACGTGCGCGTGCACGTGGAACACCGTCTGGCCCGCCTGGGCGCCGGTGTTGAACACGACCCGGTAGCCGGACTCGGCGACGCCCTCGTCCACCGCGACCTGGTGCGCCTCGCGCAGCACCTCGGCGAGCAGCGCGGCGTCGGAGGCGGCGAGCTCACCCGCGGTCGGGTGGTGGTCACGCGGGATGACCAGCACGTGCGTCGGCGCCTGCGGGTTGATGTCGCGGAACGCCACCGTCCCCGCGGACTCGCGGACGATCTTGGCGGGCACGTCCCCGGAAACGATCTTGCAGAACAGGCAGTCGGTCATCTGTCTCCCCTCGCGGGCGGTCCGCGACCGCTACGGAATCCTATCGAGACCCGCGCCGCCATGGCTTGCGGCGCCCTCCCCCGGATAGTGTTTCCGGGACCTACCTCCGGTTGCGGTCGGCATTCCGACTCCACACTGGTTAAGGTTGTCAGCTCAGGCGTACCCCCCGGTTCGCAGGGCATTGGCGGCGCGCCGTGGACGGGTGGGGAGGCCCCATTCATGCCACCCGAGGGCGACCGCCCGAATGGACGGCCGGGGCCGGCAAAGGCGGCGGATAGGTGACCGAGGCAGATCAAGACATGCCCTTTCGTAAACCGAGCGACGAGGGTGCGCGTCCCACTGACGTGACCGAGACCCTCGTGGCCAGGGGTACGGCGGGAGCGGTGGCCGTCGCCTGGGATGCCGATCAAGCGGTGACCGCCCTCTACAGCGCCAACTACCGATCGCTGGTGCGGCTGGCGGCCATGCTCGTGCGGGACGCGGGGACGGCCGAGGAGGTCGTCCAGGACGCGTTCGTCGCGATGCACGGCGGCTGGCGGCGGCTGCGCGATCCCGACAAGGCGCTGTCGTACCTGCGGCAGTCGGTGGTCAACCGGTCGCGATCGGTGCTCCGGCACCGCGCCGTCGTGGAGAAGTACGCCCCGAAGGGCCTGCCGGACGCGCCGAGCGCGGAGGCCGGCGCCATCGGGCAGCTGGAGCGGTCGGCCGTCATCGACGCGCTGTCCCGGCTTCCCGCCCGCCAGCGGGAGGCGCTCGTCCTTCGCTACTACGCCGATCTGTCCGAAGCGGAGATCGCGAACGCGATGGGCATCTCGCGCGGTGCCGTGAAGAGTCATACGGCGCGCGGAATGACCGCGCTCCGCAACGTTCTGGAGCAGTTCTCATGACCACCGACCCCCACGACGAGCACGGCGAGATCCTCCGCCGTGCCCTGCACGCGGAGGCGGAGTCGGTCAACCCCGCGGGCGACGGCCTGGAGCGCATCCGGGCCCGCATTGCCGACGGCCAGCGCCGCCGGTTCGGTTTCGGACGGTTCGGCCCCGCCCGCTTCGGGTTCGACCGGTTCACCATCAACTGGGCGCGGCCCGTGCTGGCCGTCGCCGCCGCCGTGGTGATCGCCGCCCTCGGCGTCACCGCGCCACAGACGATCGACCTGATCCAGCAGTCCGTGGGCAACAGCGGGCCGTCCCATGACGGCGGCAACGGCACCGACGGCGACCGCACCGACGCCGGCGGGAACCCGGTGCAGCCCGCCCCGCCGTCCGGGGGGGCCAGCACGCCCGGCGGCCCGAGCAGCTCGCAGCCGCCGAGCTCCGACTCCCCGCCGGGGACGTCGTCCTGCCAGATCCCGCCGCAGGACGGCGTGACGACCGCCGCCTCGCCCGGCGCCACCCCCGCCCCCAGCCCGTCGGCCACGCCGTGCCCGAGCGACACGCCGACGCCGCCGACCTCCACGACGCCGACGCCGCCCACGTCCACGACGCCCGACCCGGGCACCACGACCGACGAGCCGTCGACGCCCCCGGCGACCCCGCCCACGAAGACGTCCGACCAGGGCGACGGGGCGTCCACCCCCTGACCCCACCCCCTGACCGGGGCTACCAGCGTCCGGTGGCGGCCAGCAGCACGCTGGCCGCCGCCACGCCCGCCGTCGAGGTGCGCAGCACCGTCGGGCCGAGCCGGGTGATCCGCCCGCCGGCCCCGGCGAACAGCTCCAGCTCCTCCTCGGTGATCCCGCCCTCGGGGCCGACCACGAGCACGATCTCACCGTCCGCGGGCGGCCGCACGGCGCTCAGCGGCGCCGCCGCCTCCTCGTGCAGGACCAGGGCCAGGGACGCGGCGCCGATCCGGCCGGCGACATCGCCGGTGGACGCGGGCTCCGCCACCACCGGCAGCCGGCCGCGCCGGGCCTGCTTGCCGGCCTCGCGCGCGGCGGCGCGCCAGCGGCCGAGAGCCTTCTCGCGCCGTTCCGGCTTCCATCGGGTGACGCAGCGCGCCGCGGGCCACGGGACGATCTCGTCCACGCCGACCTCGGTCATGGTCTCGACCGCCAACTCGCCCCGGTCGCCCTTCGGCAGGGCCTGGACGACCACGATGCGCGGCGCGGGCGGGGGCTGGCGGTGCCGGGCCAGCACGTCCAGCGTGAGGGAGGCACGGTCGGCGGCGGTGACCACGCACTCGGCCAGCAGGCCCTCGCCGTCGGTCAGGTCGACGCGCTCACCGGGACGCAGCCGCCGCACGGCCGCGGCGTGCCGTCCCTCGGGCCCGTCCAGCAGGACCGAATCGCGCCGGAGCGCGTCGGTCCCGGCGAGGAAGACCGGCGGGCTCATGCGGTCTCCGTTCGCTCATGGGCGTTCGCCAGTGCCGCCCTGCTCGATGTCGCCGCGGCGGCCCTCCTGGTAGGCCGCCGCCACTGCGCTTCAGTGCTGGTTGAACACGTCCTTGATGCGGGAGAACACCCCGCTGCGCTGCCCGGGGGCGAACTTGCCGGGCGGGCGCTCCTCGCCGCGCAGCGCCGCCAGACGGCGGAGCAGCTCCTCCTGCTCCTCGTCGAGCCGGTTCGGCGTCTCCACGTTCACGTGGATCATCAGGTCGCCGCGGCCGCTCTCGTTGAGGTGCCGGACGCCCCGGTTGTAGAGCGTGATGACCTGCCCCGACTGCGTGCCGGGCTTGATGTCGACGCTCTCGGCCGCGTCCAGCGTCTCGATCGTGACGCTGGTGCCGAGCGCCGCCGCCGTCATCGGGATCTCGACCGTGCAGTGCAGGTCGTCGCCCTCCCGCTCGAAGATCGGGTGGGGCTTCTCCACGATCTCCAGGAACAGGTCGCCGGGCGGGCCGCCGCCGGGGCCGACCTCGCCCTCGCCGGCGAGCTGGATGTGGATGCCGTTCTCCACGCCCGCGGGGATCTTGACCTTGACGGTGCGCCGGGTGCGGACCCGGCCGTCGCCGGAGCACTCGGTGCACGGGTTGCGGATCACCGAGCCGAAGCCGCCGCACGCCGGGCACGGCCGGGCCGTCATGACCTGGCCGAGGAACGAGCGCTGGACCTGCTGCACCTCGCCGCGCCCGTGGCAGGTGTCGCACGTCTCCGGGTGCGTGCCGGGCGCGCAGCCCGACCCCTCGCACGTCGCGCAGGCGACCGCGGTGTCGATGGACAGCTCCCGGGTCGTGCCGAACGCGGTCTCGGCGAGGTCGAGCTCGACCCGCAGCGTCGCGTTCCGGCCGCGCCGCGCCCGCGACCGGGGGCCGCGCGAGGTCGCCGTGCCGAAGAAGGCGTCCATGATGTCGCTGAACGGGAACCCGGCGCCCCCGAAACCGCTCGCGCCCGCCCCGCCCGCGGCCGCGAACGGGTCCGCGCCGAGGTCGTACATCTCGCGCTTCTTCGGATCGGAGAGCACCTCGTAGGCCTGGGTGATCTCTTTGAACTTCTCCTGGGTCTCCGGATCCGGGTTGACGTCCGGGTGGAGTTCCCGCGCGAGCCGGCGGTAGGCCTTCTTGACCTCGTCGGCGCTGGCGTCCCGCCGGACGCCGAGGGTCGCGTAGTAGTCGTTCGCCACTTACGACCCCGCCAGGATCTGTCCCACGTAGCGTGCCACTGCCCGTACCGCTCCCATCGTGCTGGGGTAATCCATGCGTGTAGGCCCGAGCACTCCCAGCCGGGCCAAGGTGAGGTCGCCCACGCCGTAGTCGGCGGCGACGACCGAAGTCGACTTGAGCCCCTGGTCGGGGTTCTCGGTGCCGATCCGCACCGTAACTGTAGAGGAGTCGCCGGTCTCGCCGAGCAGCCGCATGAGGACGACCTGTTCCTCCAGCGCCACGAGCACCTCCCGCAGGCTCTGCGAGAAGTCCACGGCGGCGAGGTTGGCCGCGCCGGCGAAGACGATCTTCTCCTCGTGCTTCTCGACGAGCGTCTCCAGCAGGACCGACAGGACCGCCGCGGCGACCGGCCGGTCGTCCGGGCCCACCTTCTCGGGCAGGTCCGCCACGGCCGCCGGGACGTCGCCGAGACCCAGCCCGTCCAGGCATGTGTTCAGCAACGCCCGCAGGTGCCCGATCGATTCCTCGGAGATCGGCCCGGTCTCGATGACGCGCTGCTCGACCCGCCCGGTGTCGGTGATCAGGACGAGCAGCAGCCGGCCCTCGGCGACCGGGACCAGTTCCACGTGCCGCACCGTCGAACGGGTCAGCGACGGGTACTGCACCACCGCGGCCTGCCGCGTCAGCTGCGCGAGCAGCCGGACCGTGCGGCCGACCACGTCGTCGAGGTCGTACGCCCCGGACAGGAACGTCTCGATGGCGCGCCGCTCCGCGATCGACAGCGGCTTGATCGTGGACAGCCGGTCGACGAACAGCCGGTAGCCCTTGTCCGTGGGGACGCGCCCGGCGCTGGTGTGCGGCTGGGCGATGTAGCCCTGCTCTTCGAGGACCGCCATGTCGTTGCGGATGGTCGCCGGCGACACGCCGAGGTTGTGCCGGTCCGCGAGCGCCTTGGAGCCGACCGGCTCGTTGGTGGACACGTAGTCCTCGACGATGGCGCGCAGGACCGCGAGCTTCCGGTCGTCCAGCACGTTTCCCACCTCCTTCGTCGGCTCGGGATGCGCCGCTGGCACTCCATACTCCCGAGTGCCAAGTGTACGGCCCCGAGAGGCCCCCTGGCGTGCCCGCGGCCGCCCCGTGCGGCTGCGCGATCCTATCCGTATCGGACGCCTGCGCCACGCCGAGGAACGAGGGACGACGCCGCGCGGGCACTCCGCCGGGTTAATGTGCGGACCCGTGGTGAGTAAGAACTACGGAAACGACGTGCTGGCCGGCGACTGGCGCAGGCCGCGCAAGGGGCTCATCCCCGAGGTCCCGGCCGAGCCGGGGCTCGTCGCCGAGGACCCCGACAGCGGTTTCTGCGGCGCCGTGGTCGCCTGCGACAAGTCCGGCGTCACCCTGGAGGACCGGTTCGGCAAGCGGCGGGTGTTCCCGCTGGCGAAGTCCGGCTTCCTCATCGACGGCGAGCCGGTGACGCTGGTCCGGCCGCCGGCGGCGCCCGGGAAGCCGGCGCGCTCGGCGTCCGGGTCCATCGCCG
Organism: Actinomadura sp. B10D3; assembly: GCF_039871695.1. Taxonomy (NCBI): domain Bacteria; kingdom Bacillati; phylum Actinomycetota; class Actinomycetes; order Streptosporangiales; family Thermomonosporaceae; genus Actinomadura; species Actinomadura sp. B10D3. Next base: position 12,005 of record NZ_JBDPLY010000030.1, on the reverse strand, counting down.
TCCAGGGGCTGCGGGCGCGGGTGGCCAAGGAGAGCCGCATCTACGTGGAGGGCGTCCACGACGCCGAGCTGGTCGAGAAGATCTGGGGCCACGACCTGCGCGTGGAGGGCGTCGTCGTGGAGTACCTCGAAGGCGTGGACGACCTGCCCGCCATCGTCGAGGAGTTCGCGCCGGACGAGGGACGCCGCCTGGGGGTCCTCGTCGACCACCTCGTGGACGGCTCCAAGGAGTCGCGGATCGCCGAGCGGATCACGTCCCCGCACGTGCTCGTGACCGGCCACCCGTTCATCGACATCTGGGAGGCCGTCAAGCCCGCGGCGGTGGGCATCGGCGCCTGGCCCCGCATCCCTCGCGGCGTCCCCTGGAAAGAGGGCGTCATCGCCGAACTCGGCTGGGGCGACGACACCGGCGCCGCCTGGAAGCGGATCCTCGCCTCGGTGAACACCTACACCGACCTCGAACCGGCCCTTCTGGGCCGGGTCGAGGAACTCATCGACTTCGTGACGGCGCCCTAGGTCAGGTCTCGGAGGACGGCGTCGGCCAGGAGGCGGCCCTTCCGGGTGAGGACGGCCCGACCCTGCCCATAGGGCGCGGGCTCGATCAGGCCGTCGTCGATCGCCCTGCGGACGGACTCGTCGTCCAGGAGGGTGGCGGGGCAGCCCTGCGCCAGGCGCAGTTCGAGCATGATGCGCTCGAAGCGGCGGTCATCGTCGTCCAGGATCTCCCTCGCGTGCGCGGGCGTCGTGCCCTCGGCGAGGCGGGCGGCGTACGCGGCGGGATGCTTGACGTTCCACCACCGGGTGCCGCCGACGTGGCTGTGGGCGCCCGGCCCGACGCCCCACCAGTCGGCGCCCGTCCAATAGAGCATGTTGTGGCGGCAGGCGGCGCGGGGGTCGGCGGCCCAGTTGGAGATCTCATACCAGCGCAGGCCGTGCGCGCTGAACAGCTCGTCGGCGATCAGGTAGCGGTCGGCCATGGCGTCGTCGTCCGGGGCGGCCAGCTCGCCGCGCCTCACCTGCGCCGCCAGGCGGGTGCCCTCCTCGACGATGAGCGCGTAGGCCGAGACGTGGTCGGGCTCCGCCGCCAGCGCCGCCTCCACGGACGCCCGCCAGTCGTCGTCGGTCTCCCCCGGCGTCCCGTAGATGAGGTCGAGGTTGATGTGCTCGAACCCCGCCTTGCGCGTCCACTCGACGACCTGCGGGACCCGTCCGGGCGTGTGCGTGCGCTCCAGGACGGCCAGGACGTGCTCGCGCGCGCTCTGCATCCCGTAGGAGACGCGCGTGAAACCGGCCTCGCGCAGCCGGTGGAGGTACGCCTCGTCCACCGACTCGGGGTTGGCCTCCGTGGTGACCTCCGCACCCGGGGCGAGGCCGAACTCCGCGTCGATGGCCGCGAGGACGCGGCCCAGATCGTCCGGCGGGAGCAGGGTGGGGGTGCCGCCGCCCACGAAGACCGTCTCCACGGGCAGGTCGACGTCGCCGAGGACCCGCCGCGCCATCCGGATCTCGCCGATGGCGGTGTCGGCGTAGGAGTCGCGGCTCGCGCCCGGCCCGAGCTCCGTCGCCGTGTAGGTGTTGAAGTCGCAGTACCCGCAGCGCGTCACGCAGAACGGGACGTGCACGTAGAAGGCGAACGGACGCTCCCCCAGCCCTTCCAGGGCGTTGCGAGGCAGCGCACCGTCAGCCGGTACGGGGTCACCATCAGGAAGCGTCGAGGGCACCCCTCAAGTCTGCCCCGCCGCGCGGGCTGCTCCGTCCGGTCAGGCCTCGCCGAGCTTGGCGCGGAGCCAGTCCGGGATGTGCTCGTCCGCGCGGGGGAAGCGGTCGAGGTCCAGGGCGTAGGCGGACGGCGCGAGCGGCGGGGTGAAGTCGGGCTCGCCGTCGTAGTCGAACTCGGCGCTGAAGTGGCCGGAGCGCTCGACCTGGAGCCGGGCGGTGAACCACGCGCCCTTGTCGGCCCGGTACATCACGCGGCGCAGCTCGTCCATCCGCCCGACGGCCTGGCCGGGCGGCAGGGCCGTGCGGCGCCCGCCGCCGGCGTCCTCCACCTCGAAGGAGGCGCTGTCGATGCCGACCGTCGCGCGGAACTCGAAGTCGAGCCGCTCCCAGCCCGCGGGGGCGGCGGCGCGCAGCGCGCGGACGGCGCCGTTCACCGTCTCCCGCTCCTTTTCGGATCGCAGAACCTGCTCGGGCTGGGTCACGCTGCCTCCGGAGGACTGTCGCGGTCGGTTGATCAGGCACGCTACCCGTCCGACCGTACCGGCGAACACCGCCACGCCCTGCGGCGGGCGCCCGTGTCGCCGCGGCGGACCCGGCCGCGGGGCCGCGCGACCGCCTGAGCGACCACGATGAATGCGGATAAAGTCATCCGGATGCGGAACGAGGGCGTGGCCGGGCGTGACCGGGTGCCCGCGCGGGTGGTGGTGCGCGGGGAGCCGGACGGGTGGCACTGCGTGGTGGTGGACGGCACGGGCGCCGAGCAGCGCTCGGACTTCGCCGGGGCCGGGACGCGCTGGTCGGCCGGCGGGCGCGGCGACCCGGAGCCGGCGTGGTGGCGCCGCCGCCTCGCCGAGACCGCCGAGGGCCTGCGGGAGGCCGTCGCCGAGCGGCTGACCGACGCGACCTTCCGCGAGTTCGGCGCCGAGTCCGTGATCACCTGGTTCGCGATCGAGGACCCCGTCGAGTGGGAGGGGATCGTCACGCTCCGGGAGGCCGACCCGGCCCGCTTCCCCGGACGGGTGCCGCCGTTCGTGATCACGCTGGAGCCGGGCCGCGGGGCCCTGCTGCCGGACGCGAACCTGCTGTTCTCCACCCGCGCCGCGGACGCCTGGACGACCCTCGACGCGGTCGCCGAGCGCTGCGGCACCCGCCCGCCGAAGGCGTCGTTCCTGTGCGGCTGGGCCGACCACCGCAGCGTCCGGGTGGGGCGCGGGACGCTCGCGCTGTCCACCGGCCGCGGCGAGGACGGCGTGGAGCGGCTCGCCGAGATCTTCGGGACGCGGGCGCCGGGCTGGAGCGGCAACCCGGAGATGCGGTTCCGGCTCGACGGCGTCGACCTGCTCGACGAGCCCGCCCGCGACGTCGTCACGCTGCTGGAGGAACTCGGCCACGAGATCGTCCGGCGCGGCCGGACCGTGCGGCTGGCCGCCTCGGGCCTCACCCTGTACGAGCCCGACCGGCCGGGCCCCGCCGACCGGTTCACCGGGGTCGCCCTGCGGCTGCCGGACGCGCTCGCGCCGCTGTGGGCCTGACGGCCCGGTCGCGGCCACCGAGCACCGGCGCGCACGAAGCCGACACCCACAGGGGACCCTGCCGTCACCGGAACGCAACTCCGCCGCCCTAGTTTCGCCGATCATGAGAAGCCGTGCGCGTCATGCCGTGCTCGCCATGACCGGCGCCGCCCTCGCCGGCGCTCCCCTCGCCCTCGCCGTCACCCCCGCCCACGCCACCGCGGCGGCCATGATCACGGTCCACCGCGGCGGCCCCGCCCGGACGCTGCCCTTCACCGCCGGCCGGGACGGCGAGGCCGTGATCTCCTTCGCCGCGTCCGCCCCCGGCGTGTCCTGGGCCCGCGCGGGCGCCGAGTCCGCCGTGGTGTCGATCGCCGTCGACGGGCGCCACGTGACCGACCTCGTCGTCCCGTCGTCCGCGCCGATCCCCCGCCGCCTCGGCCTCGGGCACGTCGCGAAGGGCGGCCACACGGTGACGCTGCGGTTCGCCAAGGGCAGCGCCCCCGCCGCCCGCCGCGTCACCCTCCGGCGCCCGCGCGTGGCCATGCCGGAGGCGGAGGAGCTCGCCCTGCGCCACGCGCCCGTCATCGTCGGGCGGACGGGCTGGCCGTTCGGCGACCCGTACCAGAACGCCAGGACCGACACCCCGCTGGTCTCCTGGCACGAGACCCGCCCCGCCGCGACCCCGGGGCACCGCGTCATCGAGTACTCGGTGGTGTGGAGCAACGAGGACGGCGGCACCGACACCCCCGCCCTGATGGCCCGCTGGGGCAGGACGACCGACATCGAATGGGTCTACCGGGTCGAGGTGGACGCGTCCGGCGAGCGGGTGGACGGCACCGGCGTCTACCAGGCGCCCATGCACCTGACGTTCAAGTTCACCGGCCGCTACGAGGGCGACCACCCGGTTTTGCAGACCTGCACCGACAACAACAACCTGTGCGACGTGATCTCCCCGGACCCGCCGCTGCGGTTCCTGCTCGACGCGTCCGGGACCCGCCCGGACGGGCGCGCCCGCGAGGCCGTCATGGACCGCGAGCCGTGGACGTACCGGATCGCGGCCGAGGAGATGCTGCGCGAGGACAAGATCGAGAAGCCGTCCGACCCGGCGACGCGCGAGGTCGGCGACCTTCGCACGTACCTGTTCGCGGAGTTCGCCAAGACGACCGGCGCGGCGACGACGCCCGGCTCCGCTCCGGGAGTGGCGCTCGGCGTCCGGCTCAGGTCCGGCCCGTCCACGCTGTACCGGTCCGACCACGACGAGCCGACCTGGTCGATCGACCGCGACGGCGCCGCCGCCACGACGGTCGAGCTGCCCGAGGGGACGGCGGTCTCCGACATCGCGAGCATCGAGGCCGTCCGGCGGCCGACCGGGTGGGGCGACAACGGCGCGCCCGCCACCGTCACGTCCATCAACCGAGGGTTCTTCCTGGACGGCTCCTACCTGCCGCGGCCGTCGTCCATCGCGTGGACCGGCTCGGTCACGCTCACGCCCGCCGAACCGTCCGCCGTCATCTGGCGTCCCTGACGCCTCACGCGGCCGGGCCCGTGGCGCGAATCGGCCACGGGCCCGGCCATGTGAGGGAACCGGTGCGAACTCCGGGCGCGTCCAAGGAGTCATACTGTTCGCCAACAGCTCGCACAGCGACCCTTGAGAGGACGTCCACCATGGCCTACGGGCCTCCCCCGTCGCCCGGCCAGGGACAGCAGCCCCAATGGCAGCAGCAGCAGCAACAGGCTCCTTGGCAGCAGCCCGGTAACGCCTGGCAGCAGCCACAGCAGCCACAGCAGCCGCAGCCCGGCCCAGAGTGGCAGCAGCCGCCCCAGGGCGGAGGCACCGCCCAGATGCCGGGCCACTTCGGCCCCGTCAGCGACGACGAGAAGACCTGGTCGCTGATGGCGTACGTGGGGCAGTTCCTCGTCGGCGCCATCGCGCCGGCCGTGGTCTACCTCGGCAAGGCCCGCTCGCCGTTCGTCCGCAAGCACGCCGCGCAGGGCCTCAACATGGGCATCGCGGCGATCGCCGTGTGGGTCGTGTTCGGCCTGCTGTCGCTGGCCGTCGACTTCTTCATCTGGGTGCCGCTGCTCTTCACGGCCGCGGTGATGTTCTTCCTCGTCTACGCGGGACGGGCGGCCAACCGCGGCGAGTTCCGCCGCGTACCGTCCGTGGTGGCCTGGCCCCTGCTGAAGTAGCGGCCCTCCGGGAGCGGCGGCCGGCCGGGAGCGGCGGCTACTTCTTGCCCTTGTCGGCGTCGCCGCCGCCGCCCGTGGAGAGCGCCGCGACGAAGGCCTCCTGCGGGACGTCCACCCGCCCGATGGTCTTCATCCGCTTCTTGCCCTCCTTCTGCCTCTCCAGCAGCTTGCGCTTGCGGGAGATGTCGCCGCCGTAGCACTTGGCGAGGACGTCCTTGCGGATCGCGCGGATGTTCTCCCGGGCGATGATCCGGGCGCCGATCGCGGCCTGGATGGGCACCTCGTACTGCTGCCGCGGGATGAGCTCCTTGAGCTTGGACGTCATCATCAGCCCGTACTCGCGCGCCTTGTCGCGGTGCACGATCTGGCTGAACGCGTCCACCGACTCGCCCTGCAGCAGGATGTCGACCTTCACGAGGTCGGCCTCCTGCTCGCCGCTGGGCTCGTAGTCGAGCGAGGCGTACCCGCGGGTCCGCGACTTCAGCTGGTCGAAGAAGTCGAAGATGATCTCGGCGAGCGGCAGCGTGTAGCGGATCTCGACCCGGTCCTCCGACAGGTAGTCCATGCCGAGCAGCATGCCGCGGCGGCCCTGGCACAGCTCCATGATCGCGCCGATGTGCTCGGCCGGGGACAGCAGCGTCGCCTTCACCACCGGCTCGTACACGGAGCCGATCTTGCCTTCGGGGAACTCGCTGGGGTTGGTGACGGTGTGCTCGGAGCCGTCCTCCATCACCACCCGGTACACGACGTTCGGCGCGGTCGAGATGAGCGACAGGCCGAACTCCCGCTCCAGCCGCTCCCGGACGATCTCCATGTGCAGCAGGCCGAGGAAGCCGCAGCGGAACCCGAACCCGAGCGCCGCCGACGTCTCCGGCTCGTAGACCAGCGCGGCGTCGTTCAGCCGCAGCTTGTCGAGCGCGTCGCGCAGCTCGGGGTACTGGTCGCCGTCCACCGGGTACAGGCCGGAGAACACCATCGGCTTCGGGTCGCGGTAGCCGCCGAGCGCCTCGGGCGCCGGGCGGGAGGCGATGGTCACGGTGTCGCCGACCCGCGCCTGCCGGACGTCCTTCACCCCGGTGATCAGGTAGCCGACCTCGCCGACGCCGAGGCCCTGCACGGGCTTCGGCTCCGGGGAGATCACGCCGACCTCCAGGGTCTCGTGCGCGGCCCCGGTCGACATCATCAGGCTCTTCTCGCGCCGCGACAGGTGCCCGTCCACGATCCGCACGTAGGTGACGACGCCGCGGTAGGTGTCGTACACCGAGTCGAAGATCAGCGCGCGAGCGGGGCCGTCGGCGTCGCCGACCGGCGCCGGCACCTCCTCGACGATCTTGTCGAGCAGCTCCCGGACGCCCTCGCCGGTCTTGCCCGACACGCGCAGCACGTCCGACGGGTCGCAGCCGATGATCCCGGCCAGCTCCTCGGCGTACTTCTCCGGCTGCGCCGCGGGCAGGTCGATCTTGTTGAGGACGGGGATCAGGTGCAGGTCGGCCTCGAGGGCCAGGTACAGGTTCGCGAGCGTCTGCGCCTCGATGCCCTGCGCCGCGTCCACCAGCAGGACCGCGCCCTCGCACGCCGCGAGCGACCGCGACACCTCGTAGGAGAAGTCGACGTGGCCGGGCGTGTCGATCAGGTTCAGGACGTGGTCGGTGCCGCCGGAGGTCCAGGGCAGCCGGACCGCCTGGCTCTTGATGGTGATGCCGCGCTCGCGCTCGATGTCCATGCGGTCGAGGTACTGGGCGCGCATCTGGCGCTCCTCGACCACACCGGTCAGCTGCAGCATCCGGTCCGCGAGGGTCGACTTGCCATGGTCGATGTGCGCGATGATGCAGAAGTTGCGGATGATCGCGGGATCGGTCTTGTCGGGCTGAGGCGCTGGCACCGGGGTCCGTTCGCAAAACTCACTGGTTGACTGGATCTGTGCGTCCCATGGTCCCATGCCCTGCGCGATGCTCGTGCACGGCCCGGTTTGGGACGGGCCCCGGTGATTGGTAGGCTGTGCGACTGCGTGTGGCGTAGCGTCGTGCCCCGGGGGCACCGTCCCGCCCCCGTTCAGACATTCCCGTTGGCGCCTGCCGGTGCGCAGGCCAGGATCGCAACCAAGCTGAGGCACTACGACGTGGCTAACATCAAGTCCCAGATCAAGCGCAACAAGCAGAACGAGAAGGCTCGCCTGCGCAACAAGGCCGTGAAGTCCGAGCTGAAGACGGCGATCCGCAAGTTCCGCGAGGCCGCGGACGCCGGAAACGTCGACGTCGCCGTCGCCGCCCAGCGCGAGGCCGCCCGCAAGCTGGACAGGGCCGTCAGCAAGGGCGTCATCCACAAGAACCAGGCCGCCAACCGCAAGTCGGCGATCGCCAGGCGCGCCGCCGCCCTGCAGGCCTCCGAGTAAGAGCCGCACGCACGGGGCCGGCCGTCATGCCGGCCCCGACGCATGTCCGATGGACGAACGCCGGCTGGTGAAGATCTCCAAGTATCTCGCCAAGCATCTGCGGCACCGCCCCGAGCGGATCGGCCTCACGCTCGATCCGGGCGGCTGGGCGGACGTCGGCGACCTCATCGCCGCCTCCGCGCGCCACGGGTTCCCGCTCACCCGTGACGAGATCGAGCACGTCGTGGCCGCCAACGACAAGCGGCGCTACGAACTGGACGGGAACCGCATCCGGGCCGTCCAGGGCCATTCGGTCCCCGTCGACCTGGGACTACCGGTGGTGCCTCCACCGGACCTGCTCTACCACGGCACCGTCGGCCGCTTCGTGGAGGCGATCCTCCGGGACGGCCTGCTGCCGATGGAGCGGCACGCCGTCCACCTCTCCCCCGACCGCGATACCGCCCGGCGCGTCGGCGCCCGCCGGGGCGAACCCGTCGTCCTCGTCGTCGAGGCCGCGCGGATGGCCGCCGGCGGGCACGAGTTCCGCGTCAGCGCGAACGGCGTGTGGCTGGTCGACTCGGTACCGCCGGAATATCTTCGCGGATGACCCGCGCGGCCTCCCAGTCCGGCACGTGCCGCACCCAGTCGGGCCCCGCCTTGGGCCCGAACAGGTACCGGTAGGGCACGATCTCGCGGATGGCGTCGTGCACGTCGAGCCGGTCGTCGATCATGTGGGTGATCCCGAGGTCCGCGCAGTGCCGCGCCTTGTCCCGCCGTTTCCGGCAGAACCGGACGTTGCTCCTCGGGATGCCCGTCCGCGCGTAGAAGTCGTGGTGGTCGAGCCAGGCCAGCGTCCGCCGCTGCACCCTCTCGCCGCACTTGGAGATGATCCAGGTCCGCGCGGCGAACGCCTCGACCAGTCCGGGCAGCACCTCGTAGACGCCCTCGGTCGCGGACGAGGCGAGCGCCTCCGCGAAGGTCCCGTCGAGGAACACGGTGTCGTCGTCGCCGGGGGCGAGCAGCCCGCCGTGGATGACCCGGCCGAAGTCGACGCCGAGCCGCGGTTCGATGTCCATGCCCACCACTGTCCCGCCCGGGACTCTAAACCAGAACTATATGATCGGCGACCGTCTATAGTTCTTGGCTATGGACCTGGCCCGCCTCTCCACGGACGCGCTCGCCTCGTTCGCCGTCTTCGCCGACCACCTCAACTTCACCCGCGCCGCCGAGGAACTCCACATCTCCCAGCCGGCCCTCCACGTCAAGGTGCGCAAGCTCACCGAGACCCTCGGCCGCCCCCTCTACACGCGGCACGGACGCCGCCTGGTCCTGACCCCCGCCGGGGAGCAGGTCGCCCGGTTCGCCCGCGACCTGGACGCCCGCATGACGGCCTTCCTCGCCGGCGTGCACGGCACCGGGCCGGGCCGCGTCCCGACCCTGGCCGCCGGCGAGGGCGCCTACCTGTACCTGCTCGGCGACGCCGTCCACCCCGGCATCCGCCTGATCAACGGCGACCGCGCCCGCACCCTGACCGCCGTCCGCACCGGCCGCGCCGACGTCGGCGTCGCCGTGCTGGACGTCCTGCCGTCCGACATCGAGGCGGTCCCGCTGGCCTCCTACCCGCAGGTGCTGGTCATGCCGGACGACCACCCGCTCACCGCGAGGACGCACCTCACCCTGGCCGACCTCGCGGACGCCGCGCTGATCGTCCCGCCGCCGTCCGGCCCGCACCGCGTCACCCTCGAACGCGCGCTGCGCGCCGCCGAGGTGCCGTGGTCGATCGCGGTCGAGGCGGAGGGCTGGCCGCTGATGCTGCACTTCGCGTCCCTGCGCGTCGGCCTGGCCGTCGTGAACGGCTGCGTCCCGCCTCCTCCCGGCCTGGCGGCACGCGAGATCATCGACCTGCCGGCCGTCCCCTACTACGCTCTGCACCTGCCCGGCCGCGCCGGCGACCCCCCGGTCGCCGGCCTGCTGACCGCCATCCGCACCGCGCTGAGGAGCACCCCGTGCACTTCGAGATCTCCGTCGACATCGACGCCTCCCCGGAAACCGTCTGGCGCCTCCTGACCGACGTCGAGCACTGGCCCGACATGACCGCCTCGGTGGACCGCGCCGAGATCCTCGACAAGCCGTTCGCCCTCTCCAGCCGTGCCCGCGTCCACCAGCCGAAGCTCCGCACCGCCATCTGGACGGTCACCGACTTCACCGAGAACGAGGCCTTCACCTGGGAGTCCCGCTCCCCCGGCGTCCGCACGATCGGCGGCCACCACGTCACCCGCACGCCCGGCGGCACGACCACCGTCCGCCTGACCCTCGACCAGACAGGCGCCCTGGCCCCCGCCATCGCGCTCTTCGCAGGCGGCCTGACCCGCCGCTACGTGACCATGGAAGCCGAGGGCCTCAAGGCCAAAGCGGAAGCCGAACCGACCTGAGCACCGGAAGGACACACCGCTGCCGGGTCAGCGCCGGGCGGCGACGATCTGAGCGACCGTCTTCTCCAGGGCGTACGCGGGGTCGGCGGCACCGCCCTTGACCTGCTCGTCGGCCTCGGCGACCGCGGTCAGGGCGCGTGCGACCCCGTCGCCGGTCCAGCCGCGCAGTTGCCTCTGCACCCGGTCGATCTTCCACGGCGGCATGCCCAGTTCCTTCGCCAGCGCCGCGCCGCGCGCCCCCCGGGGGGCGCCGCCGACCTTCGCCAGCCCTCGGACGCCCTGCGCCAGCGCACTGACGATCAGCACCGGTGCGACGCCCGTCGCGAGCGCCCAGCGGAGCTGTTCGAGCGCCTCGGCCAGCTGGCCCTCGATGGCCTTGTCCGCCACGGTGAACCCGCTGACCTCGGCGCGCCCCCGGTAGTACCGGGCGACGGCCGCGTCATCGATCTTCCCGCCGGTGTCGGCGACGAGCTGGCTGCACGCGGCGGCCAGTTCCCGCAGGTCGTTGCCGACCGCCTCGATGAGCCCGCGCGCGCCGTCCGGCGAGATCTTCCCGCCCGCCTTGCGGATCTCGGTCCGGACGAAGTCGACGCGCTCCCCCGCCTTGGTGATCCTCGGGCAGGAGATCTTGCGCGCCTTGAGCTTGGTCAGCCCCTCCACCAGCGCCTTCCCCTTGGCCCCGCCGGGGTGGACGGCGACGAGCACGACGTCGTCCGCGGGGGTCTTGGCGTACTTCAGCACCTCGGCGGACAAGTCCTTCCCCAGGTCCTGGGCCGACCGCAGCACGAGCACCTTCCCGCCGCCGAACAACGACGGCGACGTCAGCTCCGAGATCCGCCCGGGCTCCAGCCCGCCCGGCGCCAGATCGATGACCTCGACCTCCGGGTCCTCCGCCCGCACGGACGCGACGACGTCGCCGATTGCGCGCTCCACGAGCAGTTCTTCGTCACCGATGATCAAGATAAGGGGCTCAACCGACACCCTTGCAGCATGCCACGCCCACCACCCCGCCGCCGCTCCCGTCACCAACGTGAGGACGAGCAGCGGCACGCCCTCGACATGCAGGCGTCGCAGGCGACGGCCTGCGACGTCGGCCAGGGCGACGTGCCGGCCCTCTCCACCGGCACGGGCCGGCCGTCGCCGTGGATACCGGCACCGAGCCCGCTCTGGTCGACGGCCCATCTGCCACCCCGGCGAAGGCCAGGAGGGGCCAGGACGCGCATCGCGACGACCGCGGCGAGAACGCGGTCATGGCCGCCGCCACGCACAGGCGAAGACGGCGGCTGCGCAGCAACAGGACCGTGGCACCGCCCGCGAGCAGGAACGTCATGACGCCGGGCCCGCCGGTAGTCCAGGGGATCGTCGCGCAGGGCAGGCCGGTGTCATCCCCGGGCAGGCCACCGGTCCCAGCAACCAAACGCATCCCCCCGGATCCAACCCCCGCCGACGGAACAGCGGTCCCGGGCCGCGGGTAGCCTCGGTCCGGACTGCCGCACCCGCCGCCCCGGACCCTCGACACGCGGGTTCAGATGGTCGCCGGGCGATCCTGCCGGACGTCCCGGCCGAGCTGAGGTGACCGGGCGCCCGGCGCGGACCTTCGCCGAGTGGTCCGCCGAGCACGTGGCCGCGTTCGGCTGATCCGAGGTCCGCGGAGGGCTAGTACTACATCACTAGATCGCGGTTGGTGACTGGTGGGTATCGGTCAGTGATCAGGATGGGGTGTGCGAGCGTGTCGGCATGCCCCCATCCCCTGAGAACGCCGCTGCCGGAGCGGTGACAC